>QIMA01000559.1 GCA_003233535.1 Rhodanobacteraceae bacterium | reverse complement strand
ACGCCAACACCATCTACGCTCAGGTCGGATCGGGCGCGGGACCGGTGATGCTTGGCGTCTGGCGATCGACCGACGGCGGTTCCAGCTGGAGCATGGTATCCGGCAACGCCTCAGTCTATGGCACACAGGCTTGGTACAACGCCGGTGTCACCGTTGATCCTACCGATCCCGACACGGTGGTCATGAGTACGCTGCATACTTACCGAACCACCAACGGTGGCAGCAGCTTCACCAGCATGGGCTCAGCTCCGCACGTTGACCATCACGGCCGGGCCTATGTCAACGGCGACCCTAATCGCCTGCTGATTGGGACGGACGGCGGCGTCTACTACACCGGCAATGCGCTAGCTGCGTCGCCAACCTGGACGTCGCTCAACGCCACGCTAAACACGATCGAATTCTACTCAGGCGGTATCTCGCCGAATTTCAACACCTCAGCCCAAGCCAGCGCCGTGGGTGGCGCACAGGACAACTCTTGCATGGTTTCGACTTGGTCTGACGGCAACTTTGGACTTCAATCGTGGGTCCGGCGCAACGGCGGTGATGGCTTTTGGAGCACTATCGAGCCGATTCTGCAGCAGCGCTGGTACTACTCAAGTCAGAACGGCAACATCGTTGCCTCAAACTCGGCCTCGGGCGGCTTAGGTGGTAACCCTGCAGTTAGCGCATCACCCAGCGGCTGGGGTGCGGATCGCAAATCCTTCATTACCAATTTCAATCTGTACCAATACGGTGGCGAGACCACAGGCTGCCCTGCAGCGACCGGCTGCGGCCGCATCATTGCCGGCAGCTTCCGGGTTTGGGAGTCGGTGACTGGCGGTATTCCAGGTTCAAGCTGGCGCGCAAACAGCCCGGACCTGACCAAGGGCACGTTGGACGGTCGCTCATATATCAACCAGCTCAGCTACGCCGTGAGCACCCCAGACGTCGCGATCGCCGGCACCAACGACGGCAACGTGTGGTTCGGCTTTGGTATGGGCCAGAACGTCACCAATTCGGCAGCCTGGGTCGACGTTACCGACAGCAACACGGTGCTGCCCAACCGCTTCATCCTCGATGTGGTAACTGACCCGGTCGACCCGCTGATCGGTTACGCGGTGACCGGCGGGTTTGATCAGAATACGCCGGCTACGCCTGGCCACGTGTTTCAGGTGCGCTGCACTGCCGATTGTGCGACTTTCAGCTGGCGCAACGTCTCCGGCAATCTGCCGAACATCCCGGTCAATAGCGTGATGGTTAATCCCAATCGCCCGCGTCAGGTGTTTGCCGGCTCGGACTGGGGTTTGTACTTCACCGATGACGTGGAAGCCAATCCCGTGGTTTGGCAAAAGCACCTGGGCATGCCGAACGTGATGATCTGGGACATGACCATCGACCGCGGCTTTACCACGCTTGCTGTCTGGACCCGTTCTCGTGGGTCCTGGGTGTGGCCGTTGCCGTCTGCATCGGATCTGTTTGAGAACGGGTTTGAGTAGGGAGAGCGAGTGCCAGTAGCCAGTACCAGAGGCCAGGAGAGCAGTGCTGGCGTTGTCTGATCGATTTGGGCATGCGCTAGCCCGGATATTTCATAAACTTCACGCGCCCTCGCTAGGCCCTTGATCGCCCAGCGCTTTTTTCTCAGTCGGGTGTATGAACCACTACACCGCTCCTGCAGAAAAAACCACTGGGCAATCAATGTCCTGCGCGATCATCACGCGAGTTCATGAAATATCCGGGCTAGAAGCCGGGATTGGCGATCGCGTGCCGACGCTGTCTGAGTTCGGCATACAGCGCATCGGCTGCCGCCGAATCCACAGCGGCCCAAGCGCCGGGCGAGACAATTGCGAAACTCAACTTGCGCCGACAGCTACGGGCCAACTTAAGCAAATCGCGATCTTTGCTAATCAGTACGCAGGCTGGCAGCGCTGCCGCCAACTGCAGGAACTTCTGGTCATCCGGATCGCGGCAGGTCGGCAGCGTAGGGCCTTTAGGGCGCAAATCATCGACACTGTGCCGAGCCAACAAGCCGTCAAACTCATCCAGCAAACACTGCTGACGGTGCTCGTCAAGCTTCCAAACGGCGTAGCCGAGCACGCGGCGCCATTCTTCCCGGGTTTCGCCGCTGTAGTAGGCGCGAAAAGGCCCGCGGCGCAGTTGCTCGTGCAAACCGGCCACAGCCGAATCAGCGAACAAGAACAAATCCAGACACACGTTAGTGTCGAGCACCAACGGCAGCTCATCGCTCACAGCTGGCGCATCGGCCGACGCGATCACGCCGGTTTTGGACGAAACAGATCGATCTCAAATACCGATTCAAACGGCGGCACTCGGCATTCCACAACGTCCCCCGGTGCCAACTGCAAGACCAGTCCGGCAATGTCAGCCTTGATCGGCAAACGCGCCACACGCCGGTCGACCAACACCGCGGTGCGAATCGGGTCAGCATCGGCTGCGCGCAAGAAGTCCAGCACGCGGGCCAACGAATGGCCCTGGTAAAGCACGTCGTCTACCACGATCACCTGCTGCCCCTTAAGCGCGCCATCTACCAGCTCTGGCGCCTGCAAATCTGTATCAGGATGCAGCAGTCGCAGATCGTCGCTGTAGCGCTTGACCTTCAAATCGAGACGATTGATAGTCAGCGATGGTCCCAATTCACGCAGCCTACCGAGAATCATGTCGGCCAATGGCGCTCCCCGACGGATCACGCCGACTAGCCAAACTGGCCGCTGATGGTCAATCTGGCTATAGACGCTGCGCGCCATCGACTCGATCACCGGCTCCAGATCGGCAGTGCCATACAGTCGGTACTTTTCCCCTTCCATCACGCCCCCATTCAGCGATTTTTTATTTTTCTTCGGAGCCCACCCAAACCCGCACGCGGCGGACCACGTTATCGGTGACCAGTTCAATCCGCATGCGGTATTCGCCAAGCGTCAACTCAGCGCCCTCGGTTGGCAAATCTTCTAACACACTGACGATCAGACCGCTGAAAGTGCGCGCGGAATCCGTGGGCAAGTTCCATTCTAGGCGGCGATTGAGGCTATGCACCGGTATTCGCCCATCGACCACCACTTCGCCGTTCGGCTCGTGATGAATACGGCGCGTATCCTCGCCCGGCGTGGTGGTGAAATCGCCGACGATCTCTTCCAGGATGTCGGCCACGGTGATTAGCCCGACCAAGTCGCCGTATTCGTCGACCACCAGCGCCATGCGTCGCTGCTGGCGTTGAAATTGCAGCAGTTGTTGCGGCAGCCGGGTACTGTCAGGAATGAAATACGGTTTACGCAGACGGCTCTCGATGAGCGCGTGGTCAATCACGCTGGCCTCGCGCAGATTGACTAACTCACGCAGATTCAGCGTGCCTACGACTTCGCTGACGTTGCCGCGGTAGACCAGCGCCCGACTGTAAGGGTAGCCGGCTAGCGCGCCGGTGAGTTCCTCGGCGGTGTCATCGAGATCGATGCCGGAAATTTCGCTGCGAGGGACCATGATGTCTTCGACTCGCGCCTCTTCCAGCGCGAGGATGTTGAGCAGCATGCGCCGATGACCGTCGGGGATCAGACCGCCGCCCTCTTCCAATAACGTGCGCAACTCGGCTTGGGACAGCGATTGATCATTTGTGTCACTGCGCTTATAGCCGACCATTCGCAGGACCAGTCCTGCGGCCCAGTTGATGACGCGGACGACCGGGTACAGCACGCGCAGCATCGGATACAGAACGTAGGATGCCGGCAGGGCAACGCGCTCGGGTTTGAAAGCGGCCAGAGTTTTCGGCGCCACCTCTGCAAAAATCAGCACCACGGCGGTTAACGTCACCGTTGCTACCAAGGGGCCGTACTCGCCAAAAAGGCGCACAAAGGCGAAGCCGCTAAGCACGGACGCCAAAATATTGACGAAATTGTTGCCGAGCAGAATCAGCCCGATCAGCCGGTCTGGATGCTCCAACAGCCGCTGCGCCAGAATCGCACCGCGGTTGCCCTCTCGCGCCAGATGCAAGAGTCGATAGCGATTGATTGCCATCAACGCGGTCTCGGAACCAGAAAAGAAGGCCGAGCACGGAATCAAGACGAACAGCGCGCCGAACAGCAAACTTAGAGGAATGTCATCCATGGTTGAGGGCCGCAGCTTACACGAGCCGGGATCAGGCTTGAACCCGGCGGAGGCACTAAAGTAGCTGACCGTGCGGGCCTCCCGCTAACCGTGCGATTGCCGGTCAGCGAAGGGCCATACGAACGAGAGCGGAAGCTAACGGCAACGAATGTCGCGAAGTCTAACGACGACCCCGACGTCCACCGCCGGGCTTGCTTACGCCCACGCGCAAGAAGCCGCCCTCGGCGGCTTTGCCATCAAGGCCTTCGATCGCAGCGCGCGCTTCGTGTCCTTCCATCTGCACCTCGGCGAACCCCTTGCAGGCACCGCTAAACAAATCGCGGGCCATCTTCATCTGGTGCACCTTGCCAAAGCTGGCAAACATTTCAACAAGACCGTCTTCGGTCATTTCGGCAGGAAGACCACGAACACTCACTGTAATCATTCAAATACTCCGGTAGGCCGACCGCCCAGGGTCGGCTGATAATCCTCTAGGGACACGTTAATCATCGCCCCCCGACCGCTGTTGATCGACGGCGGGCTAGCTGCGGCTGCATAGATGTTGCGGGTGCAGAACCGATCGGCGGCAGTCGCCGCCACGCGCGGTCATTGGTGAGGGGTCACCATACTCGCAGCGTTGTTTGGAGAGAGGTAAAAAAAACCGGGCGGGGTCAGACCCCGCCCGGCATCGAACGTAGGCTGTGTCCGCGCAATTACTCCGCAGCCCCACCCTCCGCAGCCACATCCTCCGCCTGCGGGCCCTTTTGACCCTCAGTCACGATGAAGCTAACGCTTTTGCCCTCAGTGAGGGTACGGAAACCCGTGCCGGTAATGGCACGGAAATGCACGAATACATCGGGACCTTCAGTGCGGCTGATAAAACCAAAGCCTTTGGCTTCGTTAAACCACTTGACGGTACCGGTCTCCCGATCAGACATGGAACTCACTCCAAACAAGTTACTGAAAAAAAGCTCACGACCAACCCAATGGCCAGCCATCGTTCACTGGGATGCAAGGGAGCGAGTAACACGATGAAGCGGATCTAAGATCGGCGCTGCATCAAGTCACGGCACGCAGTGACCATGCAAACACAGTGCGCGTAGCGTAGCAGAAGGGGTAAGTCTTTGCGACGGCAACGATGCTGGCGTTTGCTCCGCTCCTAACTGGCTACTGGAACTGGCCGCTAGTACTGGGCTGTTACCCCCAAAGGACCTGCTGACTCACCGCGACAAAGTGCATGGTGCTGCCGCCGAGCACGAATAAATGCCAAATGCCGTGCGCATAGCGCAGCTTGGGGCGGTGATAGAAGTAGGTCCCAGCGGTGTAGCAAATACCGCCACCGAACAGCCAGATGAGGGTCCAGGTGTGTAGCGAGGCAACCAGCGGACCGATGGCGATAACCACCAGCCAGCCCATCGCTATGTAAATAACGGTGGATAGCCGCGGGAATCTGCCGGTGAAGTAGAGCTTAAAGATGACCCCAATGACGGCGATCGACCAGATTAGGCCGAACAAGGTCCAGCCCCAGCCTCCGCGCAGCCCAATCAGTGTGAACGGCGTGTAGGTCCCGGCGATCAGAATGAAGATGGCACAGTGATCGAGGATCTTCAGTCGCGCCTTGATCCGCTCGTGGCGAAAGGCGTGATAGAGGGTCGAGGCCGTGTACATCAGGATTAGCGAGGCAACAAAAACGCTGGAAGCGACAATTTTCCAGGCATCGCCGAAGATCACGGCCAAGGTGATCAGTACACCGCCGCCAGCGATGCTGGCCGCCACGCCGGCGCCGTGGGTCAAGGCGTTAAACAGCTCCTCACGTAGATGGTGCGCGCTGTGCTGATCTTCCATTTTTTCAGCACCTTAGTGTGATTTCAGGGCGAGACTCTAACCTCGAGCATACATCGTGTACCTGACCCAACGCCCAATGCTCGCGTGCCATCAGGCCGCATTATTCCGGCTTTGCTAGCCCGGTGTCCTAAGACAACACGATCGCCCTTGTGGGTGTATTGGCCGGACCGCTGCAGCTGCGAAATCGGCATATAAATCTCGGCCTCCGACTCCGCCGCGAATTGGACGCTAGAAGCAACATGCTGCAATGCAATGTATTGAGCCGAAATACCAATGATTGCCTTGTGTGCATTGCAACAATAACGACGAAGCGTAGTATGGCCGGCTGACAATGCGAGACGGGAATCAATCCATGCTCTATCAGCTGCACGAGCTGCAACGGTCCATGCTCAGCCCAATGGTGTCCTGGGCGGAAGCTAACGCAAAGATGCTCAGCGCTCCTAACAGTTGGGTATCGCAAATACCCGGCGCAAGCCGCTGGGCCGCTGGCTTCGAGCTTTTCCACCGCGTTGGCAAAGACTACGAAAAGCCGGAGTTCGGGATCCGCTCGGTGCAGGCCCATGGGCATGAGTTGCCCGTCGTCGAAATCCCGGTAGCCACCAAGCCTTTCTGCAAGCTGATTCGCTTCAAGCGCTACAGCGATGACGCGCAGGTAGTTCACGACCTCAAAGATGACCCAACCGTCCTCGTCGTTGCTGCGCTATCGGGCCATCACAGCACGCTCCTGCGCGACACCGTGCGCACGTTACTGCGCGACCACAAAGTGTTCGTCACCGATTGGATTGACGCACGCATGGTGCCGCTTGATCAGGGCGCCTTTCATCTCGACGACTACGTCAGCTATATCCAGGAGTTCATGCGTCAGATCGGCGCGAAGAACCTGCACGTGATTAGCGTTTGTCAGCCCACCGTGCCGGTGCTAGCGGCGGTTTCGCTGATGGCGGCCAACGGCGAAGACACGCCGCGCTCGATGACCATGATGGGCGGACCTATCGACCCGCGCTGCAGCCCCACCAAGGTCAACGATTTGGCCACCACCAAGCCACTGTCCTGGTTCGAAAATTCGGTCATACACGAAGTGCCCGACCGCTACCCGGGTGCCGGACGCAAGGTCTATCCAGGATTCCTACAGCACGCCGGATTCCTGGCAATGAACCCCAGCCGCCACTTTAGTTCGCACTGGGACTTCTACAAGGACCTGCTGCGTGGCGATTTGGATGACGCCGATTCACATAAACGCTTTTACGACGAGTACAACGCGGTGCTCGATATGCCGGCCGATTATTACCTGGACACCATTCGCACGGTATTCCAGGAACACCTGCTGCCTCGCAGATTGTGGGACGTAGCTGGCGAACGAGTGCGGCCAGAAGCGATCAAGGACAGCGCGCTGCTAACCGTCGAAGGCGAGCTGGACGACATCTCCGGCCTGGGCCAGACCGAAGCCGCACATACGCTGTGCAGCAGCATCGACGAAGACCGCAAACGCAAGTACGTGGTCGAAGGCGCCGGTCACTACGGTATTTTCAGCGGCCGCCGCTGGCGCGAGATGGTCTACCCGCAGGTGCGTGACTTCATTCGCGAGCAGGCTTAGTTAGAGGGCTGAGCAAGGCTCGCAGCTCTCAGCCTTGCACTTAGGTACAAGTGCGCGACGCACCTAGCGCGTCTACCCTGCCCCTGCACTAATCGCTTTCTGGGAGGGAAGTATGAGGACTTTACTGATAGTGGCCTTAACGGCCACATGTATTTTCATGATGCAGCGAGCCGATGCTGCGTGCGTAGACAACGTCGTGCTGGTCCACGGCAACGCGGGCATGCCGTCAGACTGGGATGACACGCGCGCCGAGCTACTGTCTCGCGGCTACAGCAGCGCGCAGATCTACCGACCGTCTTGGGGCAGCAGTTGCCCGGCCTGCAACGATCACAACGGCAGCGAAGAGGTGCCGGTCCGCGACGCCCTAAACAGCGCGATTGCCGCCTCTTGCACGGGCAAGATCGACGTGATCGGGCATTCCATGGGCGTGACTTTGGCCGCACGAGAAATCGATCGCTACGGTCTAAGCGCGCAAGTAGACAGCTTCGTTGGAATCGCCGGCGCCAATCGCGGCCTGTGGACCTGCGGCAGGTATCCCTGGAATGTCTGGAGCAGCACCTGCGGCTACTGGGGGCTATCGGTGAACAGCCCGTTCCTCAACAGCATCGCCGGTGAACAGTTCGGCGCGCGCGTGTATTCAATCAAATCTTGGTCCGATCAAATCGTTTGTGCCACGGGCGTTTGCACGGTCGGCGGTGTCCACAGCTCCCGAATCAGCGGCGAGAACGCCAGCTACACCAGAGCCTATGGGCACTTTGGGTTACTCTATTACACGGCGGATCTGCAGGCAGACCTCATAGATTAATGGCGCAGATAATAGGACCCAGTGCATAGGCGCACTGCAACACCGATGCGCACAGGTAAATGCACTTGCCATTGATGCGTTTCGTACCTCAGCAGCATCCTACGAAAGGGCGGTGATCGCCCCGCTCAACGTGAGGCTCCGGCTAATTCGTAGGATGCTACTGAGGTACGAAACGCATCACTAAGCTAACCCGGATACTACGTTCTTGCCTGAAACCTGATCGCCGTCAATCCCGCCAGCAACACCACGGCGAAATAGTCCACCCGCAACACCCGCACCAGGGCCTCGTTGATCTGCCCGATTTGGGCGGCAAGTACGATGAAGCTGAGCACGTTGAGCCAGCCAACGGCAAGCGCGACGGATCGATAGCCGGGATTGAACAAGGCGAGCACCATGATCGCGCCTGCCATGCCAAACAGGACGGCGCGATGGCGCAACAGCAGCTGCAGGTCGGGCCCTTCGGCGCGGACACCGTAGAGGCGCTCCAGCACGTCGCCGCCGGCCACACCCAACACCGGCGCAAGGTGGATCAGCGCCAGTAGCGTCAACCCGATCATCCAGCACCAGTAAACCCAG
>QIMA01000443.1 GCA_003233535.1 Rhodanobacteraceae bacterium | reverse complement strand
ACCGGATGATTTGCGCCGTGATGGCCGAACTTCATTTTACTGCTTTGCGCACCACCGGCCAGACCCAACAGCTGATGTCCTAGGCAAATACCGAATAGCGGCACGCGCTGCTGGAGCAGCGTTGTAATCGCACGAATCGCGTAGTCGCAAGCCTGCGGATCACCCGGGCCGTTAGACAAAAATACCCCATCCGGGGCCATTGCCAAGACCTCAGTAGCGGGCGTTTGTGCCGGCACCACCTCGACGTAGCAGCCGGCATCGACCAACAGACGCAGGATATTCCGCTTCACACCGTAGTCGTAGGCCACCACCTTAAACGACCGTTCTGGCGCTGCTCTCGGCCGATCCGTAGATAAATCATGTGTGCCTTCAGCGAACGAATAGCCGCTTGCGGTAGACACCACCTTGGCCAAATCCACCCCTTGCAGCCCGGGAAAAGCGCGTGCAGTCGCGACAGCCGCCTGCGGATCGATATCGTCGCCACTGAGGATGCAGCCCGATTGCGCGCCGCTATCTCGCAAGACGCGGGTCAGCGCGCGCGTATCCAGATTGGCAATCGCTACCGTTTCGTTACGCTTGAGATAGGCATCCAAGGTCTCGGTAGCACGCCAGTTGCTCGCGCGCTTGGCTGCGTCACGAATAATGAGGCCGGCCGCCTGGACCCTATCTGACTCATCGTCAGCCGGGTTGCAGCCGACGTTGCCTACATGTGGATAGGTCACAGTCACCATCTGTTGGCAGTAGGAAGGATCGCTGAGGATCTCCTGATAGCCGCTCATAGCGGTGTTGAACACGACCTCCCCAACCGCTTCGCCGACTGCACCGAGCGCGGTTCCTCCGAAGATCTGTCCATCGGCGAGAGCAAGAACGGCGGGCACGACGGACATGGTGAAGGCCTGTAGGCGGAATGGGCGGCGCGCGCGGATGATACGGGATGAGAGACGACCCTTAAAGCCACCCCATCCCGTATCAGCAATTCCTACACTGCCTAGCCCGATGCAGACTACTCGCGACTAGTCTCAGACCGGCTCAATCGGAGTCTCATCTACTTGCTCCTGGGACGCCGCACCAGCGCGCAGCGGCTAGCTAGTCACTCCCGCCAGCAGTCTCGACCGCGGGTACCAGTGCTTGCTCAATCGCTTGCACTAGCTCTGGGTCATCCGGCTTGACCGCGCTGGGGAATGCAGCGATGAAAGTGCCATCTCGGCCAATCAAATACTTGTGGAAATTCCACTTCGGCGGACCGCCTAGCTCAGTGAGGGCTTGGTAGAAGGGATCAGCCTGCTCACCGACAACCGCCGTTTTCTCGAACATGGGGAACTTCACGCCATAAGTAAGCGTGCAGAACTCGCGGATTTCCGCCTCCGTCCCTGGTTCCTGGCCGCTGAAGTCATTGGAAGGAAAACCGGCTACCGCAAATCCGCGCTTGCTGAAGCGCGCATTAAGGGTTTCGAGCCCCTCGTATTGCGGCGTGAACCCACACTTGCTCGCCGTGTTGACTACTAGCAGCACTTGATTGTCGAAGCGCTCGCACAAACGAACCTGCTCGCTGCGCTCTGCCAGCGGCCTATAGCTATGGTCCAAAAGTGCCGCACAGTCCGCCCGCACACCGCCACCAGTCAGCGTTAGCAACGCCGCAATCATTAACCGCTGCATCGCGCCACTCCTTGATTGAATAGGCCGCCAGTCTACGACCGCGCACAGTGAACCCGGTGTTTAGAACCGGCGCAAGTAGCTGAACGAGCGCACAAACATGACTTATGGCTGCGCTGTTTTTGTTGAGGATGTACCGGTGTGGTGTTATACATGACTACAACACCAACGCGACAACCGGAGGCACCGTGAAAACACGACTGCAAACAAGCCTGATCGTCGCCGTGCTGGTGACCCTGTGCATGTCGGCCCTTCCCGGCGTTGCGGTTCAGTCGGTCGCCGAAGCGCCGGCTTTGAGCTTTGCACTGCCCATAGCAGACAACGGTACGCGCTATGAAGTGACCGTATCCAGCCGGACTCTGCATTGGATCGGCGACGAACTGATCGCCCATGACTGCGAGCAGCCGACACTGCAAGTTGCGCAAGCGACGTCAAAGAGCATTTTCGGCGGCGGCTTGGCGAACGAGTTCGACATGCCCTTCTTTTCCTTCGCGGGATTGCTCGGTGGAGCTGCGAGCCAATGAGCGCAGAATGGAGTGACGCACTGCCGATCTACCGGCAGCTGAAGGAACGCGTCGTCGCCATGATCCTGGATGGAGACCTGAACGAGGGTGAAGTGATCCCGTCGGTCAGGCAGGTCGCGGTTGACTATCGTATTAATCCACTCACCGTCTCCAAGGCTTATCAGGAGTTGGCCGACGAAGATTTGGTGGAAAAGCGCAGGGGGCTAGGTATGTACGTCAAGCAGGGCGCTAGAAGCGCCTTACTGGAGCGCGAAAGGGATCATTTCTTAAACGAGGAATGGCCGCGAATCATTGAGCGCATAGAGCGCTTGGGGTTGAACACTGATCAACTATTGGAAACCGCAAACCAAGGAGCCAATGCATGAGCGCCGTTATCCACGCCAGCGGCTTGACCAAGCGATTCGGCAGCAAGTTCGCCTTGGACGGCGTCAACCTGGATGTTCAGCCTGGCCGAATCGTTGGCCTAATCGGGCCTAACGGCGCCGGCAAGACCACCGCTTTGAAGGCCATGCTTGGCCTTACGCCCTTCGACGGCACTCTGGAAGTACTGGGGCGCGACCCGTTTCGCGAGCGCCATGAATTGATGCAGGACGTCTGCTTCATCGCCGACGTGGCAGTGCTACCGCGCTGGATCAAAGTGGGCGAAGTGATTGAGTACGTCGCCTCGGTGCACCCCCGATTCGATCGGTCGCAGTGCAAAGCGGTCCTGAGCAAGACTCAGGTCGGCATGAAGCAGCGCGTTCGCGAACTCTCCAAGGGCATGGTCGTGCAGCTGCACTTGGCCATTGTTATGGCCATCGACGCGCGCCTGCTGGTGCTAGACGAGCCAACTTTGGGTCTGGACATTCTCTATCGCAAGCGTTTCTACGAGCAGCTGCTGAACGACTACTTCGACGGTGAACGGACGATCCTGATTACCACTCATCAGGTCGAAGAAATCGAGCACTTGTTGACCGATCTGATCTTCATCAAGGACGGCAAAATCGTGCTCAACACCAGTATGGAAGATGTGGCCGCACGCTATCACCAGGTATTGGTACCGGCCGACCGCATGGAAGCGGCCCGAGCGATGAAGCCGCTCACTGAGCGTCGGCAACTGGGTCGCACAGTGTGTTTGTTTGGCGGTAACAGCGAGGCCGAGCTGGCCGAGCTAGGAGAAATCCACCCCGTTTCAGTGGCGGATTTGTTCGTCGCGTATATGGAAGGAGGCCAGCCGTGAATCAGTTCATAACCTTAGTCAAGCGCGAATACTGGGAACACCGCGGCGGATTCTTCAAGACCCCGCTCTGGTTGTCTGGCATCTTTTTGGTTCTCGTGTTGATGGCCGGAATCACCGGCGAGTCCGCAATGATCCGATTCGATGGTTCGGAGAGCATGGTCGAAGGCGGCCTGAAGTACTTAGAGACTCAAGCCACCGCCGAACAGCTGCGCATGGGCACTGACGCGCTGCTGTACGGCACAGGCGCGATCTTTTCCGTGGTCATGTTCATCGTCGTCGTGTTCTATTGCCTCGGCTCGCTGTATGACGATCGCCGCGATCGCAGCGTGTTGTTCTGGCGTTCCCTGCCGGTTTCCGACATGAACACCGTGCTCAGCAAAGTCGCCACCGCGCTGCTGCTCGCTCCCGCTATCTACATGGTCGCGCTAATACTGTTTCAACTGCTGCTGCTGGGATTGGTTGGCGTGATCGTGCTGTTTAAGGGTGGCAGCCCAATGACTTTGATCTGGGGCCCAGCCGAACCGCTGAGCTACTGGAGCCGGATAATTGGCGCCATTGTTTTGCAGTCGCTATGGGTGTTGCCGCTGTACGGCTGGCTGCTGCTCGTTTCGGCTTGGGCGCGATCGAAGCCTTTCTTGTGGGCGCTAATGGTTCCTGTCGCCCTTTCGCTGCTAGAGATATGGTTCCACGCCACCGCATCGCTGAAGATCGGTCACCGGCTGTACGATTTACTGCTCAGTCGCCTGACCACCGGGCTTTCCCCGATCAGCTGGCGGATGAGCGAGGACGACGACACAATGACGGTGGGCAGCGCGGGTGCCGGTGAGGGCCTGAGTACCGAATGGAGCGTGATTATCGAACGCTTATGGACAGCAGACATGTGGGTGGGCGTCATCGTCGGCGTGGCCTTCATTGCTGGCGCCATATGGATTCGCCGCTACCGAGACGATTCGGCGACTGAGTAGGAAGGGCGCGTGAAGTTTATGAAACTCCGGGTTAGTTCGCCGCCCAAGGGCGAGCGTCGTACACCTGACCGCTCACGGCGTTACCCGCCAACAGCCACACGCAGGCGGGTGCGAAAACCTCTGCAGCGGTGAATTCGCTCATTGCCCGCGCCGGATAGGCACGCTGCATTAAAGGCCCTGCAGTCGGCGCGCACACCAGCCCGGCCACCTTCAACTCGCGGCTGCCCGATTCGTCTCCGGCCACTCTCACCAGCGCCTGCGCAGCGCCTTGGGCGACGCCGTAGGCGCCCCACAGCGCGCGCTGCACTCGGTCAGGATCGTCTAGATACATCACGGACGTGCTGTTTACAGTCATGGCCTGGCGACAACCTCGCAGCAGTAAAAACGGTGCATTGACCTGCACGTGCCAAGTTCGCAGCCATTCCTCTGGATCTGTGTGATCCAGCGAACTGAGTCCATGCAAACGCCCTGCCGCAAAAACCAAGCCATCCAAGCCGTTGAGATTCTCTTTGAGGCTGCTGCCAAGCGCGTGAAAATCTTCTGGATGTGCGCCTTCCAGATTAATCGGATAGATCGCAGGCTCGGGCCCAAGGGCTTTCAACTCATCGTAGAGCGTCTCCAGCGCGGGAACGCGCCGTCCAGCGAGTACGACGATTGCTCCCGCTCGGGCGGCAGCCAGCGCGACGCTGCGCCCGTGCGCGCCACACGCACCGACAACCAAGATCACCTTGTCTAGCAGCGCGCCCGCCGACTCGATCGTGGCCCGAGCCGGCAGCGAGCGGTAGCAAAAAGACTCGCTCATTCGACCGCCTACTTGCCTTGCGCGTCGTCTACGATGCGCTGCAATTCACCGGATTCAAACAAATCGATGGTGATATCGGCGCCGCCGATCAGCTCACCCTGGACAAAAAGCTGGGGGAATGTCTTCCAGTTGGAGTAGTGCGGCAAATGCGCACGCACTTCCGGATCCTCTAGCACGTTGACGTAATCGAAGCGGGCGCCGCAGCGCTTCAATGCCGCGGTTGTTTGAGAGGAAAAGCCACACATTGGAAATTGCGGGGAGCCCTTCATAAACAATACGATAGGGTGTGAATTTACAACCTTTGCTATGCGTTGCTTGACGTCCATAAGAGCAAAATCACCGAGCCTGTAAAGATCGGCATCCTAAGCCCGGGCAGCTCGGATTGATAGCCCAGCGATCGCGCGACTGCGTTGAACGACTCGCCTCGATATGCACGCTAGAAAGGTTTCGGGCAATTTTCGGGCAATGCCGTTCAGCCTATAGCTAGAGTCCACGCTCTATGCTCACCGAATACTCTTGAGTCCGGTCACCGAAGCACAGTTGTTTCGGTGGTCGTTGATTCAAGCCTCTACCCCCTCCGGGCAACCGGGGATCGGGTGAGACCGCGAGGAACCGATTGGACGCAATCTTGCGCCGAGGTTCTAGAACGATCGCGAATGCCCCCAGCACGAATTTGGGGCGGTCTACACAGACCGCGCCGATGAGTGCGCACGACAGTGTGCGACCGGCCTGCGCCGATCCACATCCTGACGTGGCAACGGGTGTCCGCAAACGAGGAGACACCGGTTATGACAGTGGGATGGATTCTTTGGCTAGCGAGCATCTTGCCGCAGCCACACGCAGACCAGCTGTGTCTGGCAACCACGATTTACTTAGAAGCGCGCAGCGAACCCTTCGACGGCCAGCGTGCCGTTGCCGAAGTCGCCCTGGGGCGTTTGGACAGTGAGCTTTACGGCGACACCCTGTGCTCGGTGCTCAGTAAGCCCCAGCAGTTCGCGCTAACGACCGTCTCGCCCAACTACGAGTTGACCAACCCGATGGCCTGGAGACGTGCCTGGCAAGCAATGCGCTTGGCGTTCGAGGCCTATGAGCAACCTAAGCCAATGCGCAACTTAATATCGCAAGGAGCGACTCACTTCGTCGCCCTGGCGGCGGCATCGCCGGCTTGGGCCCAGGGTCAACCGGTCGCGGTAATCGGTGACCATACCTTCTATCGTTTGCACTAGCCCGAATATTTCATGAACTCGCGCGATGCTCGCGCAGGACATTGGTTGCCCAGTGGTTTTTCCGAAGGAGCGGTGTAGTGGTTCATACACCCGACTGAGGAAAAGTCGCTGGGTGATCAAGGGCCTAGCGAGGGCGCGTGAAGTTTATGAAATATCCGGGCTAGGGACACACTGAATAGCACGCTGCAGGATCATCGGCATCCGCTCGGCGGTCCTGTGGAATGTCAGCCTCGTGCCTCATAAGCGAGCTTCCGTCGGCGTAAACTACGCTATTCAATAGCCCTGCGGGCCTATCCAACATCACTCCAACCGGTCGCGAACTAGGCAACGGCATGAACTCCGAAGTGGAACCCAGCTCAATCGCGACCAGCCCATCGCCTGCTACAGACGCCTTGCGCCGATTCGGATCCGATCTGCAGATCGGCGGTCGGCGGCTGTTCGTTCGTGGCGCCAAGGGTCCGACTCGAGCTGATCGGCAGGAAGAGCTGTACCAGCCAGGCCTGCTCTTAATCCACGGGTTTCCGACGTCCTCACACGACTGGCTGGGAATCTGGGCCAAGTTGGCGGCCAAGTACAGCCTCCTTGCACCGGATCTACTCGGCTTGGGGCTGTCCGAGAAACCACATCCGCATCAATACAGCATCAGTGAGCAGGCCCAACTGTTGGATGTGCTGCTGGCCCTAAGTGGCCGTCACCGCTGGCATATCCTGGCCCACGACCTCGGTGACAGCGTCGCTCAGGAATTGCTCGCCAGACAGCTAGAGAATCGGTTGTCCGTGGAGATAGTCAGCGTCTGCTTCCTTAATGGTGGACTCTTTCCCGAAAGTCACCGGCCTCTAGCGCTGCAGCGCCTGCTGGCATCACCGATCGGTCCAGCACTGGTTCCGTTGCTCAAGCGCCGAAGTTTTCAGCGCGGGATGAACAAGATCTGCAGGCTGCCCTGGCCGGTTGGCGAGATGGACATTGCCTGGCAGCTCCTGGAGCAGGATCAAGGCAAACGCGTACTCCCGTCATTGCTAGGCTATATTGCCGAACGAGCGCGGCACCGCGAACGCTGGCTACGCGCAATGGGCGAAGGCGCTGTCGCCATGCGGCTGGTGAACGGCTTGGCGGACCCTATATCCGGTCGACACATGGCCGAACGATATATGCAACTCATAGCCAAGCCGGACGTGCAGGGCCTGGAAGGCGTGGGCCACTACCCGCAGTTGGAATCGCCCGATGCCGTGGTTTCTGCAGCGCTGGAGCTGTTTGCCAAAAACGATCCCGCGTAGCCCGCTCAGGTGCGCCTTAGCTGACCGGTTCTAGCCGGTGCGGACAGAACCTGTCGAGAACCAAGCACTGCTAAACTTGCCCGGTCATCCGAGCGTTTTCACATCTATGATTCGCTACTGGCAGCTCTACCTCAGAGCCATGCGGCGAGTACGGCCGAGCGCGCAGGCAAACGGCCTTGCAGCGCTCAGACAATGTATCCTTGCGCGCCCGATCCAGCTTTCACCGATCTTGCCATGCCTGCCTCGATTGAAGTCGCCCTAATTCAGGATCAGCACCGCGGCTCCGCCGATGCCAATTTGGCGTCGATCGAGCGGCAGTTGGATGCGGCTGCAGCCGATGGCGCACAGCTGGTTTTGCTCCAGGAGCTGCACAACGGGGCGTACTTTTGCCAGCACCAATCTACCGACGAATTCGAGCGCGCGGAGCCTGTGCCCGGACCGACCAGTGAGCGCCTGGGCGCGGTCGCTAAACGCCTGGGTATCGTCATCGTCGCCTCCGTGTTTGAGCGTCGCGCCGCCGGCCTTTATCACAACACTGCCATTGTGTTGGAAAACGACGGACGGTTGCTTGCCCGCTATCGCAAGATGCATATCCCCGATGACCCCGGCTTCATGGAGAAGTTCTACTTCACGCCGGGTGATCTAGGATTCAATCCGGTGCAAACATCGTTGGGTAAGCTCGGCGTATTGGTTTGCTGGGATCAGTGGTATCCAGAGGCCGCGCGACTGATGGCTTTGGCCGGCGCCGACGTGTTGCTTTACCCAACCGCAATCGGCTGGGACAGCAACGACAGCGACGAAGAGCAGCGAAATCAGCGCCAAGCGTGGCTACTGGCTCAGCGCGGCCACGCCGTTTGCAACAGCATCCCCGTGCTCTCCTGCAACCGCACTGGGGTTGAACCGGACCCGACAGGACATGGGCCAGGCATCCGCTTTTGGGGCTCGAGTTTCGTTTGCGGCCCACAGGGAGAATACTTGGCGCAGGCAGGGACCGACGACCCTGCACTCCTGCGCGCCCGGCTGGATCTGCAGCGCACCGAGGATGTGCGACGAATCTGGCCGTTTCTGCGTGATCGACGCATAGACGCTTACGCCGACCTAGTGAAACGCTATCGCGACTAAGTAACACCCTCATCTGACAACGAGTTAACGACCTTTGAATTCCCCTGTAGACGGCGCAGCCGCCGAACTTGACACCAAGTCGGTTCCACGAGACATCGACCTTCC
>QIMA01000225.1 GCA_003233535.1 Rhodanobacteraceae bacterium | reverse complement strand
TGTAGTGGTTCATACACCCGACTGAGGAAAAATCGCTGGGCGATCAATGGCCTAGCGAGGGCGCGTGAAGTTTATGAAACGTTCGGGCTAGGCCGCAATTGTGGCTGAGTGCCCCCGGGCCTGCGCACCATGCTCGATGGACGCGCCTTCAGCCCGCCAGCAGCATCTACTCCGCCAAGAACCGACCCATCCAAGCCTCCACCTCGCGATGCCACTGCACCGAGTTGCGCGGCTTCAACACCCAGTGATTTTCGTCGGGAAACTGGAGGAATCGGCTTTCGATGCCGCGCCGCTGCAGCGCGGTGAAAGCGGCGATGCCCTGCTCGAAGGGCACGCGGAAATCTTGCTGGCCGTGAATCACCAGCATCGGCGTTTTCCACTCACTCAGTCGGTTGACCGGGTTGAACTTCTCGTAGTTTTCCGGCACCAAATGCTGCGCTCCGCCGTGCTCCCATTCGGTGAACCACAGCTCCTCAGTGGACCACGCCATGAAGCGGGTATCGAAAATGCCGTCGTGGTTGACGATGCAGTCGAAGCGATCGGACCAGGCGCCGGCGATCCAGTTCATCATGTAGCCGCCGTAGGACGCGCCCAGCGCGCAGGCACGATCACCGTCGATGAATGGATAGGCTTCCGTCGCGTACGCAAGACCTTTCTTCAGGTCCACCAGCGGCTTGCCGCCCCAGTCACCGGTGATCGAATCGGTAAAAGCCTGCCCGTAGCCGGTGGAGCCGTGGAAGTCGATAAAGACCACCGCATAGCCCTTGCCGGCATAGGTTTGCGGGTTCCAACGGTAATGAAAATGGTTGCCCATCGAGCCCTGCGGCCCGCCGTGAACGATGAAGGCCAGCGGATAGCGCTTGCCTTCCTCATAGCCGACCGGTTTGACTACCCAGCCAAACACATCCTCGTCATTCCAGCCGCTAAACAGAAATTGCTCGGCGGCGCCGAATTCCAGTTCAGCCATGCTCTGCGCATTTACTTCGGTCAGCTGGGTGAGCGCACCGCCACGCAGCGAGACGCTGTAGAGATCGGAGGGTTGATCAGAGTCGTCGCGCACGAACAGCGCGCGTTTGTCGCCCACTGCGAAACCGTTCACCCAGCCATCGCCGGACAGGCTCTTGACCTTGCCGCTGGCGGCCTCAATGGCGAACAAGCGCTTGTTGCCAACATCATTGGCTGTGACCAGAATCGTCTTGCTGTCGGCACTGAAAGCCAGCGATCCGGGCGAGCGATCCCAGTGCGGTGCTACCTCTAGCGTTGCTCCGGTGGCCAGATCACGCAGCATGATGCGGTAGCGGTCGGCCTCGAAACCCGGTCGGGTCATCGCTAGCCAAGCCAGCGACTTGCCGTCGGGGGAAAACACCGGGCTGGCGTCCCCGGCTAGGTTATCGACGGTGATATTGCGCGGCGCGGCCGAGCCGTCCATCGGCACCTGCCACAGATCAAAGTTGGTCGACCAAGGCTCAGATTTGCCGGCTTCGCGCATCGCGAACACGGCCGTCTTGCCGTCTGGGCTGGCGGTGTAGTCAGTGTCGCCGCCAAAGGGTTTGCTGTGCACATCGCCCTGCAGACCACTGGACAGCCGCCGCACATCGCCGTTGCCGGCCGGCTCAGCGCCCAACGTCGCGGCGTACAAATGGTTCTGTCGACCGTCTTTCCAAGTGTCCCAGTGCCGAATGAAAAGCTGATCGTAGGCAACGCCGGTAACCTGCGCATCGGCCTGTTTTTTGCTCCGTTCGATGCTGCAATCTAAATCTGCGCAATCGGCAAATACTGACAGAGAGAGCAGCAGCTGTTCGCCGCCGGGCACCACTACAAAGCTCTCCACGTCGACGCCCAAATCGGTCACCGCGACGGCTTCACCGGGTGCCTCCAGATCTAAGCGGTAAACCTGCGAGCTGCCGCCGCGGCCGGAGAGAAACAGCAGGCTCTTGCCACTCGCGGCGAATCGCGGGCTGCTGCTGCCCGCGGCGGTCAAAGGCCGCGGCTGCGCATTACGCTGATCCAGGCGCAGCGACCAAAGGCGCGTCTGGCCCTTGTTCGCGTCCATGTCGGTCTCGCGCAGCGCGAATACCGCCAAGCTGCCGTCAGGCGAGATTTGCGCATCGGATAGACGTTTTAGCCGGACCAAATCGTCGGCGTCGAACGGCCTCGCTAGTACCGGCCCACTAAGCAGCGCCCCCAAGACCAACAGTAGCGACAACATGCGCATCAAACGTTCTCCCCATAACGGTAGCCAGCCGAAGATAATAGCGCGGCTGCGCAGTGCGCAATCCCTTGGGTGCCATCCGCGGTGCCGCGCAGCTGCTGGCACGGGCTGGCGGCAGCGGTTTGGGGCTTACGGTGGCTAACAGCGTTGCCCGCGAGCACGGCGGCGAGCTGGGGTTTGACAGTCGTGCCGGGTGCACGCGGTTTTGGTTGCGGATGCCGTTGCAAAAGCAGGGCTGAGGGCTGAGCAGGAGTGCAAGAGCCCGTTTTACGTTTTACGTTTTACGTTTTACGTTTTACGTTTTAGGTTTTACGTTTTAGGTTTTAGGTTTTGAAAAGCCAAAACCGACGTGGCCTCGCGTCAACGCGAACATTGTTCTCGCTCTTGCACTTACTTAAAACGTAAAACGTAAAACCTAAAACCGGCTCCTCCACGCCATGCCGGCCGAGGCGCTAGTGTTCTGCACGCTAATCCTTAGGCACCACCTGAATCGGCACCGCCAGCACGGCTCTGCAACCGCTGCGGTCCTGGCGATTAATCAAGCTCACCCAGCCGCCGTGAGCCTCGGCGATTTGTCTGGCCAGCACTAAACCGATACCAGAACCACCCGGTTTGGTGGTGAAGAAGGGGACGAACAAATTCTCGGTGCGCGACAGGCCAGGGCCTTCATCGAGCACTTCGATCTCAACCACGCTGCCAACTTCGTTCCAGCTCAGCTGCACCTTACCGCCGCTGCTGGCGGTAGCCTCGGCGGCATTCTTAACCAAGTTGATCAATGCTTGCTCCAGCTGATCGGGATCAGCCTCGATCTGAATTTCCGCGCAGCAAGCGACTTCAACGGGAACGCGCTGTTCTAGCTGCGCGACCCGCTCGACCAGCTTATTCAGCGGCAGCGTGCGAACCTCGGGCGGCGGCAGTCTAGCCAGCGTCGTGTAACCGGTCATAAATCGGGTTAACGCCTGGGCGCGCGAGCCGATCAGCGCCAGCCCGCCCTGCACGTCCTCGTGCCACTCCTCGTCGGCCTCGACGCGTTCGCACATGCGCTCCAGCGTCTCGGCCATCGATTTGATCGGCGCTAGTGAGTTGTTCAACTCGTGCCCGAGCACCCGAATCAAGCGCTGCCAGGTCTGCCGCTCTTCCTCGCGCAGAGCACGCGACAGGTCGGTCATCACCAGCAGCTGATTGGGCAAGCCGCCTTGACGGAACTGGGCGCGGCGCACTTCGAAACTGCCGGCGCGACCCGGGAAGTTGCGTCTGACGGTCACCGGCGACGGGCCCTCCAGTACATCGACCACGCCCAATTCAGCAGCACTGCGGCCCAGCGCTGAGGACTGTTTGACGCCGAGCAAGCGCTCACCCGCCGGGTTAATCAGCTTGAGTCGGTTGTCGCCGTCGAAGGCCAGAATCACAAAATCGATACTGGTCAAAATCTTGGTCAACAGAGCCAGCGTTTCCTCGACCTTTACCCGCTGCTCGCGCAGCGTCTGCGACAACACGTTAACTTCCCAGACCACATCACCCATCGCATCACCGCGATGCGCCCGCGTCCCGCGCAGGCTGTAGTCGCCTTCGCGCAAGGCCTCCAGCAGGTTCGATAGCGTGTAGAGCGGAAAGACCACGCGATTACGCAGCGTGTACGCGCCCCACAGCCAGAGGATTGGCAGCAGTACGATCAACATCCAGCGCAGATCACCCTCCGGCGCACCGAAGATCAGCAGCGCCAGAGCCAACAGTGCCGTAGGCAACCCGGTGAGTATCACCGACCGCCACAACCGCCGCTCAAAGGCAGCGCCGCCGCTAACTGGGCCGCTACGCTGCTGGCGCATAGCAGGGCTGCTTGATAGAGGGTGGGGTCATTAGATTGTCCCGTGTGTTTCCAATTGCCCAGCGATGTCTACGAAAGGGCCCAGGGCGGCCCAGGGCCCAGAAGTGCACGGCCCGCCAGCCCGAACGCTAGCAGCAGTGCGCCAACAAAACCCATCTCAGCGACAAGATACAGCCAACGGGCTTTACTGGACCTCTTCCCTAGGCACCCTAGTCGCGAAGCGAGCTCGCCAGGAGTGTTGTTTGGGCCGAAGGCTATTGACGATGGATCTTGATCTGAGATTAGGCACGAGGAGCCGGCATAGCCCAGCTATGGCTGCGACGAGAAACGACGTATCAGGTCAACAGACGCGGGAAGAGCCCGGCACAGACGACACTCCTGGCTAGCTCGCTTCTATTCCATACTTTTCCAGCCGCCGATAAAGAGCCGCTCGGCTAAGTCCCAACGCATCCGCAGCATGGCTGAGGTTATTGCTGCTGCGGGTTAGCGCTTGGCGGATCAACACTTCCTCGGCTGCATCCAGCGTCATCCCGTTCATCACGCTGCCGCCAGACGATTCGGACTGACCACTACTGCCCCGCTTAAGCTGCAGATCACCGGCGTCAATCTTGTCGCCCGCCGCCATCAATACGGCGCGTTCGAGGACGTGATTGAGTTCGCGTACGTTGCCCGGCCAGGCATAGCGGCGCAGCGTCTGTTGTGCCTGCGTGGACAGACTCATTCCGCTGCGCCGATAGCGCTCGCAGTGACTGTGCAGGAACCGTTTGGCCAAACGCAGAATGTCATCTTCGCGTTCGCGCAGCGCCGGCAAGTGAATCTCCACCGTATTCAGGCGGAACAGCAAGTCCTGACGGAAGCGCGATTCGCCGATCAGGGCGTCCAAGTCGGCATTGGTGGCCGACACCATGCGCACGTCTACAGCGAGAGTGCGCGAGGAGCCGACGCGCTCAAATTCACCGTCTTCGAGCACGCGCAACAGCTTGGCCTGCTGCGATAGCGGAATGTTGCCAATCTCATCGAGGAACAGCGTGCCCGAATCGGCCAATTCAAAGCGACCAATGCGGTCGGCCTTGGCGTCGGTGAAGGCACCGCGGACGTGGCCGAACATCTCGCTTTCGAAAAGGTGCTCGCTAATGCCACCCATATTGACCTTGATAAAGGCTTGGTCGGCGCGCCGCGAACGCTGATGTATCAACTCGACCAGATCGCTCTTGCCGGTGCCGTTCTCGCCGGTAATCAACACGTTGGCATCGGACGGGGCGACCCGATCAACCATGCTCATCACCGCGCGCATGACGTCGCTGCCGGCGATGAATTCGCCGGAATCGGCGCGCTCGTCGGCCTTGAGCATCTCGTTCTCGGCCTGCAGGCGATTAGCCTTGCGGCGCGCCGCGCCGAGCGCCAACTGGGTGCGCAGCACGCTCAGCAGGCGCTGGTTGTCCCAAGGTTTTTCGACGAAATCACCGGCGCCGGCGCGAATTGCCTGCACCGCCAAATCGATCGTGCCCCAGGCGGTCATCACCACCAGCGGTAAATCACCGTCGAGCTCACGTAGCTTGGCGATCAGCTCCAGCCCTTCCTGACCGGAGGTGGTGTCTCGGGTGTAGTTCAAATCCAGCAAAGCGGCGGCGAAAGTCTTGCTGCGCACCGCCTCGATCGCCTCTTTAGGATCGGCAACGGTGACGGTGGCAAAACCTTCGGCCTTGAGCATCAAACGCAGCGCCTGGAGCACGTCGCGCTGGTCGTCGGCAATCAGTATCGGGGCAGCGGTACTCATAACTTCTACTCAGCGACCGGCTGTAGCCAGCCATCAAATAACTCGACACGGCGGTTGCCACGAGCTGCGTATTCCGGATTGTGGGTGACTTGAACGATGGTCATTCCTTGTCCGTTGAGCTCTACGAGTAGATCCATAATCATCTTGCCCTGGGTCGAATGCAGCGCGCCGGTGGGTTCGTCGGCGAGCAGCACGGCCGGCTCGGTGATAACCGCTCGGGCTACGGCCACCAGCTGCTGCTGTCCGCCGGAAAGCTGATTCGGATACAGATCTTTCTTACCAACGATCTGAAAGCGATCCAACACATCCCCTACCCGCGCCTTGCGCTCCGCGGCGGAAACATCTCGGTAGCTCAACGGCAGGTCTAAATTCTCATACACGGTGAGATCGTCCAACAAATGATAGTGCTGGAAAATAAAGCCAATGTGATCACGCGCGAGTTTCTTGCGCTGCTTCTCGCTGGTGCCATTGACCTTCTCACCGGCCAGCGAATACTCACCGTCGAATTCGCTGTCGAGCAACCCCAGAATGTTTAGCAATGAACTCTTGCCGGAGCCTGAGGGCCCCATGATCGAGATGAAATCGCCCTGGTTGACGTTGATGTTGACCTGCCGCAACACCCAGCTGCGGCCGCCCTTGAGCGGATAGGATTTTTCGACGCCTTTCAATTGGATTACTGGATCACTCATGTCTGGGCTCCTTAGACTTGGCATAATCAACAGCAAGGGCCGTGCCAGCTTTGCTGAGCATGCTGGCAGTGAGTCACAGCGGGCGTTTTGGCGCTAGAAGCTGGTCGATCATCATCGCTCAGCACTGGCCAAGTGTCCGAAATCGAACACTTGGCCGCACATCGCGTACTGTCCGCGTTGGTAGCCTCCGGGCTAGACTCCTTAATCGGCACGCAGCGCACGCATCGGCGGTAGGCCGGCCGCACGCGCTGCGGGTGTCCATGCGGCGATCGCGGCAATCATCGCCAGCGCCAAGCCAGCCGCCAAGTAAGCAAGTGCGTCACTCCCGCCCGGCTGATAGACCACGGACGCGAGTAGGCGCGAGGCGAAGTAGGCGCCGATCAAGCCGGTGCCTATGCCAATCACCGACAGCTTCAGCGCTTCATTGAGCACCAACTGTCGAACCGCAGCCGGCGTCGCACCGAGCGCCAGGCGTACGCCCAACTCTTGCCCGCGACGGGCAACGCTAAAGGACAACAAACCATACAGGCCCACCGCACTAACCAGCAGCGCCGTGACGGCGAAGAGCGCCAACAGCTGCCCCACAAAGGCGGACTGCGACAGGCTGCGCGCTTCAATTTGCTGCATGCTGCGCAGCGCAAACAGAGCCGTATCTGGCGCCACTTCCTGGAGTTTTCGACGCAAAGGCTCAGTCAAACTGAGCGGGTCCATGCCAGTGCGCAAGATCAGTGTGGTGGTCTCCGGAGACGGCGCCTGGCCGTACCTGAAATACATCTCGGCTGAAGTATCGCGCCCAAGCGACCACTGTCTGACATCACCAACCACCCCGACGATCTCGTATTCATCATTCCACCAGGCAACGCGCTCACCTATCGGATCGACCCCGGCAAACTGCTCGTCGGCGAAACGCTGATTGATCACAGTCTCGCGTGCGTCCGCAGCGGTACTGGGCAAACGGCCACGGCTCACAGGCACACCGATCGTGTCGAAGTAGGTTGGACTAACCCAACGCCACTCCACCGTCGGCGCAGTGCCGACGGCGTAATCCCGACCCACAATGCTGACCTCGCCGTTCCAGTTGTTATTGCCAGTTAGCGGCGCTGAATCGATGGCGGTCGCACCTTCCACTCCGGGTATGGCACGCACTTCGCGCAGCAGATCATCGAGGAAGCGCGCGTTATTGACGGAGGCTTCAAGCATCCGTTCATAGCCGCTACCTTCACCGTCCACCTCAAGCGCAGCCACAGCCGGCAAGGAAATTCGTCCGGTCAGCACGCCGCTGGTGTCGAAGCCAGGGTCGACCGCGGCTAATCTAGACAGACTCAACAGCACTAGCAGACAGCTCACCAGCAGCAACGCGCTAAGCGCGAGCTGTCCGGCCACTAACGTTTGCCGCCAGCCACCGCCAATTGCGTCGGCGCCATCTTGACGCCCACCGCGCAGACCCTCAGCACCACCCATCTGCAGTGTCGCCCACGCCGGCAACAACCCGGAAATAGCGGTAGCGAAGACGGTCGTGGCAACGGCCATAGTCCAAGCCTGCGGACCCACCTGCAGCTGGCTTAGCCGCGGCACCGACTCCGATGCCAACAGCTTGAGGGTTGCCAGCCCAAAGTGCGCCAGCAGCAACCCAAGAACGAGTCCACCCAGGCCCAACAGGACCGCTTCGGCGATTGATCCGGCCATCAGATGCGCTCGGCCGGCACCGAGGGCAGCTTCGGTCGCAAGCTCTCGGCGTCGACCAGCCAAGCGGGCCAGTGCCAAGTTAGCAACGTTGGCACAGGCAACTGCCAAGACCAGCAAGACCGCACCCTGCAACAGCCAGAGCATGGAGGCGACATCCCGCGTCTGCCAGTCCAGCAACCCGTGCACGCTCAGCCGCATGCCGAGATGGCTTTCCGGGTACTCGCTTTCCCAACGTGTCACCACCGCGGCTAAACGGGCCTCCAGCGCCTCGGCTGCGAAGCCCGGCTGCAATCGGGCCAAAACACGAATGTAATTGTTGCCTCGACTTTGATGACGGAGTTGGAAACGAGCAGGCAACCAAAGATCTTCCTCCATCACATCGGCCAGCGCGGACGGCATCACGCCGACCACGACAACCTGCTGATCATCCAGACGCAAGTCCTGTCCGAGTGCTGAACTAGCGCTGCCGAACAGGCGCTGAGCCAGGGCCGCTGAAACAACCGCTGCGCTGTCGGCGTCGGCATCCTGATCGCCACTGTCGAGCGCTCGACCGAACGCTGGCGTGGCGCCCATGACCTCAAAATAATCGCCGGACACCTCCGCCACCTGCAGCAGTTCCGCTCCCGCCTCGCCGTTCCGGCGCATCGTTCGCGCAGCTTGCATTACGCCAGCAAACTGCACCTGGTTGTCGCTGCTCTCCTCCAGCTCTTGCCAGGCTGGCGGCGAAATCGGACCCGCCTGCACCGGCGCCTGTTCGCGTCTGATCGGCATCGGCCAGCGGTAGCGGACGCAGCAACACGGTCTGCAATACCGCGAACAGCGCAATGCAGGCGCCCAACGCCAGACCCATGGTCAGCACCGCGCTTAACGCCGGGCCGGGTTGGCGCATTAGACGGCGTAAAGCGAGCCGAATAGCAGTCACTTTAGTGGCCCCGACGAGCGATTCGAATCAGCGTAGTGCCGCCGGAGGTCGCGCATTCGGCGCCGCTAATGGCGACCGCATCGCCCAACACGTTAACCACCCGCTCATGCGCCGCGCTAAGTGCGGTCGGCGTTTGCGCCGCTGTACCCGAAAAGGACTCAGGATTGCTCGCGACTGCGCTCAACACGAGCCAAGGCAAAGTCAGCAGCACGGTCTTCAGTGCGCTGGGCTGCGACCG
>QIMA01000405.1 GCA_003233535.1 Rhodanobacteraceae bacterium | reverse complement strand
CAGGGTTGTGGCAACGGAGGCGTCCATGTATGTCCCAGGCTTCACCTCGACTATCCGGGACGACCCGTCAGCTGCAAGAATACAAAGATAGACCCCAAAGTGACCCCAAGGCATTTCGGTTTCTTTAACTTGCTTGAAAAACACCGGTCGCTATTCTCTTAACGAATCACGCTATTCATATATAGTGGCACCGTAAAGTGCATCCGCTACTCGTCTGTGAATATCAATTGACTCTGGAGCAACACCAAGATTGGTGTAGTAGCCATTCGAATCTTCCAGAAATGCTGACAGTGCTTCGATATATGACGCCGTGGAAGAGTTTTCGAGAGCTATTCCCCCTTCATCAATCAGATTTGCCATTTCGTGTATAAAAGAGATCAATCCAGGTAGGTCTCTTATTTCTCTTGTTGGTATCATCTTCGTCTCCTTATCCTTGTTCCTGTGCGCGCCTTCCCTCGCACACGTAGAGATCGCCCCTCGTTAGTCGTTGTTCTCTTCCACGCATTCTTAGCCACTTCGGCGTCTGTTGCCTTCACCGTATTTATGGGCACGCCAGCTTGCTGGAATGCGTGTAAGCGACGGTGATCTAGAGTTGTAACTTGACCATTTTTGTCTGTGAAAACCCGAATCGGCGGAATGTCGTCGGCCTTCGTTTTTCCAGTTCTTAGATCCCTGACCATTTTCTTTAAAGATCCTTTTCCATCTTGAAATTTACCCGAAATACTATCTTGAAGAAATCTTATATTTTTCGGATCCATTTTGGTTTTTGATCGACGCGAGATTTCCTCACTTTCAACCTCTCTGGCTCTATCAGAGAGACCAGTTTCTCGGTAGTAGGAAGCTGCTGCTTGGGATGCGCGCAAGCGCACGTGCGGGTCCTCATGATTTCGCATGTTCCATAAAGAAATATTTAGCAGTGCAAGTCTTCCTAATTGGTCTGCGCGCTCACCTTGCCGCCCATCCGGATCCACATTCACATACGGATTATTATTCGCATACCAATACCGGTTGAAATTCTCTCCATTCCCAACTCCAACCGGATCCACCCCCAAGAACCTACCCGCCACCGGATCATAATACCGAGCCTGCATATAGCTTAAGCCGGTCAGCCCATCCACCACATGCCCGGTATAGCCCGGCCCATCCAGATAGACGTTGTTGGTCGGCGCCCCATAAGGCTCATGAATCGGCAGATGCGTCACCTGCACCGGCGCTGCGGTACTTTCAGCCACCGGGCTACCCAGATGGTCGGTGTGCAGATAAGTCGTCTGGCCACCGGAGCTCTTAGCGATCAACATACTGCCCAGGTACTGATAGCGGGTGGCGGCCTTGGCCGCGGCGTTGCCGCCGGGGCTAAAGTCGGCGTCGCTGATCAGATCACCTTCTTCAAACAGAAACTGGCCGCTTTGACTGTAGATCTGTGAGCGCAACTCGTCGTTCTCGATGATCGATGCGCGGCGGGCGTGGCCGTCGTAGCCGTAGCGGGCCTTAACCACGTTGGGGTTCTGCGGATCACGCACTTCGGTGAGTCGGTTGGCGCGGTCGTAGTGGAAGGCGTAGGCATCGATGAAACCTAAGCCGCCGGGATCGCGCACGGTGGCGTTGCCGCTGTTGTCATACTGATAGCCAATCAGGGTCTGCTGATTGGATTGGTCGACGATCTGGGTCAGTCGGCGAGTGCCGTAGTCGTCATACTGATAGTCGCGAAAACCGTCAGGGCGGGTGGCCTGGGTGATGTTGTCCAGCCCGTTATAGCGGAAGGTGTAGGTGCCTAGGCCAACCGCGTCATAGGTCGCATTCTTCAGCCGATGGGCGCTGTCGTAGTACAGCGAGCGGGTGCGGCTTTGCCCTGGATTGCTGCGCAGATCGGTGACGGCCAGCAGATTGCCCACCGCATCCCAGCCGTACAAATCGCTGAGCACACCGCCGCTGACCTGGGTCGATGCCGGCAGCTGGCGCGTGTTCAGGGTGCTGGCGTAGTTCAGGCCGTTGGCGTAGGTGAACGACTTAACCGTGCCGCTGGGGTGGTACTGCACCGCACTGGCTAGGCCGCTGACTGCGGTGGGTTGGCCGAGCTTATTGGGGGCGTAGCCTAAGCGGGTGCCATCGGGGTAGTTCAGATGGCTACGTGAACCGTAGGGGTCGTACTCGTGAACGATTCCGTAGGTCTTGCCAGCAACGGTCAAGGACTCGTTTTCGAGCAGGCGCCGCGGGTTGTAGGTGTAGCTCCATTCGGTGACTGGGCTGCCGTTGTCCAAGGTCTTGGTGCCTTTCAGGGCGCCATCGGCCTCGTAGCTGTAGCTGACGTCCTGGGTACCAACCGGGTGATTAACGAACTCCATGCGGTTGCGATCGTCGTAGCTGAACACGCTGCGTTGGCTGCTTGGCGCCAGATGCTGATCGCAGTTGTTCTGACTGGCACCGGTCATCAGCTGACCGCGGGCCAGCCAGCTGACGTTGTTGCTGGTGTCGTATTCCCTGACGGTCCAGTTGGATTCTGGATCGAAACTGCGGCACAGACGCTGGTTACTGTCGTAGACATAGCGCCGCGTTGCGGTGATCCAGGGGCTCACGCCGTCGGCACGACTGATGCTCAGCGGTTTGCCGTAAATGTCGCGGCTGATCGTGGTGACGATGCGGTCAAAAGGGTTGTTGCCCGCGGTGTCGATGACCACCGGGTAATCGGTGCTGGGTTGGTCGAAGGCTTGGTATTGGATGTCGGTGTATACGTTGGTTTCGTCAAACACCCGGGTTTTGAAGCCGTTTTGGTGGAAGTAAACCTTGTCGCGGGCACCCAGCTCGGTGTCGGTGCGCGAACGCACCATCCGGCCAATGCCGTCGTACCAGCTGGTGCTGCCGTTGCCACCAGCGTTGTAGGCCAACGTATCGTTGGTCGGGAAGGAGGTGAAGATTGCCCGACCCTGCGGGTCGAATTGTTGACGAACTACGCGGGTGGTCTGGCCGGGATTGGCCCCGTCATACTCGCGCGACAGCAGCGGGCGCCAGAAGCCGTCGTAGTAAGTTTCGCTGACTGCATAACCGGTGTTGCCTAGGCCGGTACCGGTCTTGACGGTGCGTTTCCAGCTGCCGACGGGCAGGCCGAAGCGCTGATCGGAGGCGGTCATCGGGGCGAAGTTGATTAAGGTGGCGTACCAGGTATTGGTGGATCCGTTGGGTACGCAGGGATCGCCATTGGGATAGCTGATGCAGGTCAGCCGACCCATATCATCGTAGGTGTAGTTGGTCACTGCACCGGTGGCGCCGGTTTGCTGGGTAATCTCGCCACGACCGTTCACTAGCGCGGATTCAGAACGGGTGTCTTGGTAGGTCACCAGCGTGGGGATGCCGCGTATGTACGCACTGAGCGTGGTGTTCTTACTGCCACTGGCGTCGGAGATCTGCCGAACCAGGCCGTCGGCGTGGTAGCTAAGCACCTGCTGGCGTTTGCCGAAGGCATGCGTTTCAGTCGGTTGCGCCAACAGATTATAGCTGTCGGTGTGCTGCGGCACGGTGACTTGGCCGGTGCTGCTGTCGGTGACGGTGAGTGTTTTGGTCTGACCCAAGACCCAAAGGGTCGTGAAGTCCTGATACAGGATGCTCTCGGTGGTCTTGTTGAGCAGGGTCGAGCCGCTCAGCGAGCAGTCCGGGTCCCCGTTCAGTTCCTCGTTCGCGCCGGGCGTGCGCCGTGAACGATCCACGCTAGTGGGGCGGAAGTAGTTGTCGAACACGAAGCCGTCCCAGCGGAAGCAGGTGTTGGCCTGGTTGATGGCGTGACCGACGCGCGGCCGCGGGTGCTCAGAGAGGTAGCCGTCACCGCCTGCGCGCAGGCTGCGACCCGCCGCGGGGATCGAGCCGGGAGTGGTCGATGTGGGCAGCTGGTACTCGGTGCTTTCGCTGCGCTGTACCGTTGCGCTGCTAGCGCCAATGGGCAACAGGCCCTTTTCAACCTTGAGCAGCTTGCCCTCATCAAAGCGGTAGTTGTTGCCGAAGCTGTACTGGGTCCATTCGTTCGGCATGCTGCCGTCAGGCTGGGCGATGCCCGGTCCGGTGACGGTGGTGGTGGCTCCCGTGTTGCTGCTGCAGCTGGCGCCCCCTGGGCAAACCGGGGCTGAACAGTCGCCCGGCTCAAAGTCCTCGCATACCGGCGGTCGGGTGTTGAACACTAGCTCTACGTCGTTATGCCAGTTGCCTTGCGAATCGTATTCATAGCCCCAGACCATTGGGGTGAGCGCGTGGCCGGTGATTTCCTTCTGGGTCAGGGTCAGCGCATCGTAGTGCTTGGTGAACCTGGCGACATCGTTGGTGTGATCGTAGAACACCCCACCACCGCCCAGTATTGCGTCATCGGCGTTTTCACAAACCAACGGCACGTTGGCGCGGGTGTGATAAACCACTTCTGCGCGAAACTTGCCTATCGCGCCGGCCGGGTGCTTGATCGTGCCTTCAACGTACTCGTCGTCGCCCATAAGCAACTCATTGTCGGGGGTGCGAATGCCGATGTGTGGGAGGTTGTGCTTGCAGTTGCGCCCCCGCACATCGGCGGCGTACTGAATTTCTGAATCGACCAACTGACGGAAGTCAATTTCCCAGCGGCTGTCATCGGGGAGGATGACATCGGTCAGATTGACGTCGGGCGCACCGACAGTGCTGCTGTTGTACAGATACTCCCAAGTTCTTAGTACGGTCGTTCCTGACTGCTCGTGGGCCTTCCAGATAAAGCCTTGCGCGTTGTACTCCAGTCGGATCACTCGGGATGCGCTGGGGTTGGTGGTCGAACCGGTGGCGGTGATCGTTTCCAGGCGCGCACGCTCGGTGGGGCCGTTGCTGTAGCTGTAGGTGACCTTGTTGCCGAAGCGATCAACCACCTCGGTCGCATAGAGCACGTGGCGGCGCCGCGACATCGTGCCCGAGCTGGAGTCGGCGCCGCTGGAGGACAGCGGGGTTTCGTAGTACTGCGCCAGGGAGTTAAAGCTATAGCGAGTACCGTCGGTGGTCAGTGCCTCAAAACCCTCGCCGACAAAGCCCGGCTGCGGGCTACCGGTGATGCACTTGAAGTACGTCAGGCCCGAGGTCACCCACTTGAAATCCCCTGCTGCAGTTGGTGGGGGAGTCGAGCTGGAATCGGCCACCAGCAGCTCACCGCCGCCGGGGATGTGCGCCTGCAGGCCGGACCAGAAAGCACGGGCCACGAAAGTGACGGCGCCCGGTGAGCCACCAACCGTCACCGACTCCGGCGGCGTGGTGCGGCTGCAGCGGTCGTTGGGTCCCTCCCAAACTAAGCCATAGGTGCCCTCGATGCGCGGCACGTCCAGTTCCCAATCGGCAAAGGGCTTGTCGTTGACCGCCTGATAGGGCCGGCTGCTCACGCTAATCGATCGGGTCAGCGCTACCGGCAGCCCGGAATTACCCGGGATGCTCAGATCGGTGGCTGAGAACGCCAGCGCGCCGTTGGCCAGATTGACCTCTTCGCCAAACAGATCCGGCCCTAAGGCGGCGATGCTGTTGCGACGTTTGAACTGCTTGTCGTACTCCTCCCACACTTCCACGCCACCCTGACCGCTGCCCTGGCTTGGGAGCACCGAGGGGTATGGATCCGTGGACGCCGGCCAGGGTTGAATCTCTGCATTTATCTGACCAAAAGCGCTGGCACTGAACAGCAGGGCGAGGGTCAATGGCGCACGCATCCAACGAACGCGCGAGGTCTTGGGACGGCCGCTGACCGCCACGGTATCGAGCTGATTCATATCTATACTCCAGGGCGGATTAGGGGCAGACGGGGCCGTTATTGACGAACAAGGCGCTCACGCATACGGCGTCTCCGGTAGTGACGATGCCGTCTTCGTTGCAATCGGGCTGTCCGGCGGCCAGCACACCGCTAGTGAACTCATGGACGATCACCGTGGCATCAGCGATCGTCCGCATACCGTCGTTATTGGCGTCACCGCGGCACAGCCGCTTGGGCTGAGTGATGCGACGTGCCTGGAATTCATCAAATCCCACCGCACCGGTACCGAAACCGCTGATGAGCCCCAAGCGAACGTCCTCCACCCGGTCGGTGGGATTGTTCAAGCCGGTGATGGTCGGGGTCGACAACGGCGAGTCGCTCGCCGCGCCAGTCACTCGCAAACCTAGCGAACCGGTGCCAGCGCCGCTTTTCCACTGCAGCTCAATGGCATACCATTTGTTGTCTTGGACCGTGACCGTGCGCGTCGTGCCGCTGCCTTTGGCGCTGTAGGTCAACACATTGCCGTCGTGCTGCACGCGGATAAGTGGCGTACCGCCACCGGCAGCGAGCGCTTGAAAAATGTCCGCACTGCCGCCGATGCGATCACCGGTGTAGTAGAAGAATCGGGCGTTGTAGTTCGATTCAGCCTGCGGTCGCGCATCGGTCACATACGAGCCCACCGCCAGTACCTGCATGCCACAGTCACCGGCATAGCGAACACCGGGGATTGCGATCGATGGAGCCGCCGCCACTGGCGAACCAACGGTGGTCGTCCAATCGTCCAGACTGCAGGTTGAAGGCGGCGCAGCACTGACAGTAACATCAGCCGAGAACGCCAGATCCGGCGCCAGCGGATTGTCGAACTGCTTTAGCTCGTAGCGAAAGGTCCCGGCGCTGCCGAGCTGATCGGTGTATTCACCGGTGGAGGTATTGACCGGCAAGCGGTACAGGGTCGACGAGACCGGCTCCAGCTGGCGGCGATAAACGCGCGCCTGCGGGGCGTAGGGATCGCTTGGATCGGCGGCAAAATCGACTCGGACTGGGCAGGCGCCGGCCACGCACCCGGTCCGATCGACCAGCACCTGACTGACGGCGGCCAGCTTGGCCATCGCTACCGTACCCACACCGCTGGCCGGTCGGCGCCAGGAGACCGTTTGGTTCACGGTTCCCGTTGATCCGGTGTAGCTCGCGTTGAGCGTGGCGGTCGCACTGGCCGCGTTGATAAAGGTTCGGTCCAAGGTCCCGGCTGAGCGTTCGATCGGGCTACAGCCCGCTCCGCAACTGCCCACCGGGTAACCGCCAGCGTAGGGCGATATGTAGTACTTCAGGTCCATGGGCGGATTCAGGTTCGCGCCCGTTGGCGGCGGTGCGGCCAAACCGGTCCGCTGTGCCTGCAGCCACACCGGCTCACCGGCCGTGTCGTACAGCGTCATGCTGGCGATTTCAGAGTACCCCGCCTGCACCGGCGCGATCGCCACTTGATAGCCATAACCGGGCCAGCCGGGCTCGAACCAGGGGCCAGAAAATGCCGCATTGGCGGAGGCTGCGCGGTTGTTGTCGCGGCTGAAATCCTGCAGGCATTCGTTGTGCACCGTGTTCGATTGCTGATTCCACTGCCAGCTGACAACCGCCCTAGTCGGATCGTCGGGGAGAAAGCGCACCGACACTTCACCCACGGGCTCACCGGCATGTGCCGAAGCGGCACCGGCGTTCCAGGTGTACTTCAGCAAAGGTGACCACCAGCCGCGACTACCGTCGCCGAGTACCTGTATTTGATTGGGTTGCGTGTAGAGCCAGATTGGTCGCTTATGCTGATCGTAGGTGTACTAGGTTGCCAATAGCTTCTGACCTTCCGGAGTCGAGCCGGTCGAATCGATTACGCTTAGATCCCAACCGGTAAAGGGCCGCTCTGGGTTCCACCAAAGGCCGGGTGTCAGCGGTACTGCGCCGCCGCCAGTACCCGCCCCCCCGCTGCACACCGAGGCTGCGGGAAAGCCGATGTTGTTGGTCTGGCCGTAGTTAGGCGGATCAACCCGTACGGTCCAGCTGCGCGCCAGTTCGGCAGAATTCGCCGATGGTGCTGTATGCAGCTGGTAATGAAACTGCCCTGGCGGAAGCGGATCGATCAGCGTATTGCCGCTTTGAGCCGGCAGCCAGGTCTTGGTCTGGTTGGCCAGGTTGACTCGAAACACGTAGCCCGACTGCCCTGGCAGGGTGCCGAAATCAACCCGCACCGGGCACGTGCGAGCGCCTTCGTCGATGATGCACCAAGCCCGGTCCGCCACAATCTGGGTGGCCCCGGTGTACTTCACACCAGCAGCTGAGGGCCGAACCAGAGTCACGGTTTGACTAGTTCCGGTTTGACTAGTTGCAATCATTGAGCGGTTAACGTTGATGCTCCAGGTGGCCGTGGTCGGGCCAGTGAACGTTCGGCTGAAAGTACCGACGTTGGGCTGCAGGAGAAAGCAGCTCGGTTGAAGTGGCGGCGCACCGCATTCCTGCGCCGCCACTTCAGTGGGCAATCCGTTGGCATAGTTGGAGCGCATGTAGAAGTAATTGAACGGTAGGGCGTTCGTGTTAGCGGGAGGATTGGGCGTTTCCGCCGATTGCGCGCCTAACCAAACGGGTTCACCAACCGTGTCGTAAGTGCTCAGATACGGCTGCTCGAGGTACATCAAACCCGCAGGTCTATCGAGGGTTAGGATTGTCCAGTTGATTCCGTAGGTGCTGTCGGCTAGGTTTCCCCAGGCGCCCGAGTAGGTGGCGTTCGCGCCGTTTTCGATAACGCCCTCCCGGCTGAAATCTTGGATGCACTCCTGTTCCACGCCGGTTTGGCCATCAAGCTGCCAATATACGGCCAGTTTGGTTGGGTCATTGGGAACGCGAGTTAGCGCCACGTTTCCCACATTCACGGGCCCGATGCGAGCACCGCGGTAGTAGGTGTATTTCTGCAGCGGTGCCGACCAGCTGTTTGCGTTCGCTGGCCAGGGCAGCTGCACCGCCAGATACCACGTGGGGCGGCCGTTCGCGGCGTAGGTAAACCATGTTAGATAGAGCTGGCTGCCGTCTTCGGTATAGGCGATATCCCAGCCCGTTCCCGGCCGCTGAGGGTTGCCCCAGCGCCCTGGCGTGGTGGGCGTCGTACCGCCACCCAACGGTCCTTGAGCGTCAGAGCACAAGGTCGCCGGTGGTATTCCAATGGGGCTGGCCCACAACGACCCACTAACGGCAAGCAGCAAAAATACAGACAAGACGTGCAATAGCTTCGACATGAGACGAACCCTTAGCCCGGGTATTTCATAAACTTCACGCGCCCTCGCTAGGCCCTTGATCGCCCAGCGATTTTTTCTCAGTCGGGTGTATGAACCACTACACCGCTCCTTC
>QIMA01000197.1 GCA_003233535.1 Rhodanobacteraceae bacterium | reverse complement strand
CGGACAATCGGGTGGATCCGCGCTATCACTTCGACAATTTCGTCGAAGGCCGCTCAAATCAATTGGCTAAGGCCACCGCGCTGCAAGTGGCGCTCAAGCCCGGTCAAGCATACAACCCGCTGCTGCTATACGGCGGCACCGGTTTGGGCAAGACCCATCTGCTGCACGCCACCGGCAATCTGATTAAGAAGCGCAAGGCGGATACCCGAGTGCTGTACATGCGCTCGGAGAATTTCGTGACAACGATGGTGAAAGCGCTGCGTAGCGGGCGCATGGATGAATTCAAACGCACCTTCCGCAGTGCCGACGCGCTATTAATCGACGACATCCAGTTCTTTGCTAACAAGGAGGGTACGCAAGAGGAGTTCTTCCATACCTTCAATTCGCTGTATGACGGGCAGCAGCAAATTATCTTGACCTGCGATCGCTACCCAAAGGAAGTGGCTGGGATCGAGCCGCGCCTGCGTTCACGGTTCGGCTGGGGAGTGAGTGTGGCGTTGGAGCCACCCGACTTTGAGACCCGGGTGGCGATTCTGCAGCGCAAGGCAAAGGATGCTGGTACCCCCTTAGGGGACGATGTAGCGCAATTCATCGCACAACGCATGCACTCCAACGTGCGCGAGCTGGAGGGCGCATTGAACAAGCTTAAGGCGCATGCCAATCTCACCGGGGCGCGGATCGATCTGGCTTTTGCGCAAGCGGCGCTGCGCGATTTATTTCGCTCTCATGAACAAGTCACATCGCTATCTAACATCCAAAAGACGGTGTCGGATTATCATCGGATTCCGCTCGGTGAATTGCTCGGCAAGAAGCGTCAGCGCACGCTGGTCCGCCCACGCCAGATGGCGATGGCACTGGCTAAGGAACTAACCCGGCACAGCTTGCCGGAGATTGGTCAGGCTTTTGGTGGGCGGGACCATACAACCGTTTTGCACGCGCAGCGAGTAGTGCGAGAATTGATCGAAGTGGACGGACGAGCACGCGAAGATTGGGAGAGTTTGCTGCGTTTGTTGAGCGGGTAAAAGCTGTGTAAAACGTCGGTATAGCCCTGTGGATAAGGAGTGGATAAGTTGGCGAGTCAGTTTTTTCCCCATTCATCCACAGCTTATCCACAGCTCATACCGGGCTTATGAGACGTAAAAATAGCGGCTAAAGCGCTGTTATTACTGAGGTTTTTGGAGTTTTCCACAGCAACCCTGCAGACTAATAACTACAATCATTTAGTTTAAGAAAGAATAACTTATATAAGCTAGGCATAGGAGCGTGACGATGCGATTCAGTATGCAGCGCGAGGTGCTGTTAAGACCCTTGCAGCAGGTCATTGGTGTGGTAGAACGGCGACAGACTTTGCCCGTGCTGGCCAATGTCTTAGTGCAGCTGGCTGACGGACGTGTGTCGTTAACCACCAGTGATCTGGAAGTTGAGCTTTCAGGATCTGCCGAGGTTGATGTGATCGAGCCTGGCGAGGTGACCATTCCTGCTCGGAAGCTTTTCGACATCATCAAGGCGTTGCCCGATGGTGCCAAGATCGAGGTGAGCCAGAACGCTGAGAGGGTTCAGCTCAAAGCCGGGCGCAGTCGCTACACGCTGGCTTCATTGCCGGCGGCGGAGTTCCCGCAGAGCGAGATTGGCGAGGTGGTTGAGCGAGTCAAGGTGCCGCAGGCTGAGCTCAAAGTGCTGATTGAACGAAGCGGTTTTGCGATGGCAGTGCAGGACGTGCGCTTTTATCTCAACGGGCTTTTGCTTGAGCGTCGTGGAGAGGGTCTGCGGGCGGTAGCGACTGACGGTCATCGTTTGGCGCTGGCCGATTGGAACGCGGAAGGAGAGCCTGGGCGTCAGGTGATTGTGCCACGTAAGGGTGTGTTGGAGCTGCAAAGGCTGTTGGGTAGCGGCGATGAACAGGTAGAGTTGGCATTCAGCCGGAATCACGTTCAGGTATTCCTCGCCGACGGGATGTTGGTAAGCAAGTTGATTGACGGTCGGTTCCCGGACTACGAGGCAGTGATTCCAGCGGTTGCGGATGTTCCGGTGCTGATCGATCGTGACGAGTTGCGCGCTGCGTTACTTCGAGCGGCGATTTTGTCGAACGAGAAGTATCGCGGTATACGGGTCGAGCTAGCCGATCAGTTGCTGCGTATCAGTGCGCACAACCCAGAGCAGGAAGAGGCTGTGGAGGAAGTTCCGGCCGAATGCGATGCTCGCGATTGGGCGATCGGATTCAACGTCAACTACATGTTGGATGCGTTGGCGGCGATCAGTACCGAACAGGTTGTACTGCGCTTGCGAGACGGCAACTCGTCTATGCTGATCGAAGCGCCTGAGACGCGCAGCGTTCGCCACGTAGTCATGCCGTTGCGGCTGTAGCGTTGGTCATCGCATCAATGCTAGATGATTTCGAGCAGATTGGCTGATGCGGGTGAAGGCGAAGTTCCTTTTGATCGCGGTGGTTTGGACGTGCGCCTAGATCGCTTGCGCATCGAAGGTCTGCGTTGTCTGCAATCGGTGGATTTGCGTCCGGCCTCTGATCTGAACGTTCTTGTCGGTGCTAATGGTGCTGGTAAGACGTCGGTTTTGGAGGCGATTCACTGTCTGTCCAATGGCCGATCGTTTCGCAGCGGTGGACAGGAGAACTTGATCGGCCGAGGGGTGAATTCGTTTTCCGTTTATGGGGAAGTGTTGGATGCGGCGGAGCAACGGCGGCAGTTGGGTTTTGAGCGCTTGCGTTCTAGCTGGAGAGGGCGGCTGGATGGTGCTGACGTCGCGACGCTAGGGGAGTTCGCTCGTGTGTTGGCAGTGGTGTGTTTTGAGCCACAGTCACACGAGTTGGTATCTGGCTCTGGTGAGGGGCGTCGACGATTGCTTGACTTGGGTTTGTTTCACGTGGAACAAGGTTACTTGCTGAAATGGCGGCGCTTCCAACGGGCTCTGAAACAGCGCAATGCGGCTTTGCGTGAGCGTGGTTATTCGCGGAATGCGGAAATTTGGGAACAACCCCTCGCGGCGGCGGGTGACGTTCTAGCGGGGGATCGCCGCGCCTGGTGCGAATCACTTTCTCCCTATATTGCGCAAAGTTTAGATTTGTTTCTTCCAGAGTTCGGGGCGGCCCGCTTGCGCTGGAGGCGCGGGTGGCCAGAGGATCTGAGCTTGGCTGATGCGCTCGCAGCTAGTCGGGAACGAGATCGCGATCTGGGCTACACGGTCCGTGGCCCGCAGCGGGGGGACATGCGCGTTGAGTTCAGCGATGGCGGTGGTCGCTACGAGTTGTCGCGGGGTCAGCAAAAGCTTGTCGCACTAGCCCTACTCTTGGCTACAGCGAGTGCGATGCGTGAGAGATCGGCGGTGGCGCCGATCATAGCTCTGGATGATTTGCCATCGGAGTTAGATGTCGAGAAGCAGCGTTTGTGCCTGCGTTGGTGCTCAGGGTTGGGTTCCCAGGTGTGGATTACCGGCACTCAACTGCCCGCTGGTTTGTCTGAATGGTCAGGGAGCTGCGAACGGTTCCACGTGGAACAGGGAGTTCTCTCAGCGCTGCTATAATTGACGGCTTGCCGGCATCGCGTCGGAACTACGGACCTTACATGAACGAGAACGACAAGCCGTCTGAAGAGCCCACGAGCCCCGGTAAGCCGCCGGTGGAGCACAATAGCCAATCCTACGACGCTGACTCAATCAAGGTCCTCAAAGGCCTCGACGCCGTACGCAAACGCCCGGGCATGTACATCGGCGATACCGACGACGGCACTGGCTTGCATCACATGGTCTTCGAGGTCGTCGATAACTCGGTCGATGAGGCGCTCGCTGGACACTGCGACGCGATCAACGTGACGATCCACAGCGACGGTGCGGTCTCTGTGCGCGACAACGGCCGCGGTATCCCAGTTGCTATGCATCCGGAAGGGAAGTCCACCGCGGAGGTTGTCATGACTGTCCTGCATGCGGGTGGCAAGTTCGACGACAACTCCTACAAGGTCTCCGGTGGTCTGCATGGTGTAGGCGTCTCGGTGGTTAACGCTTTGTCTGAATCTCTCATGCTGAAGATCGAGCGTGAAGGCTATCTATGGCAGCAGGAATATGTGCTGGGTGTGCCGCAGTACGACTTGCGCCAGATGGAGCCTTCCGAGGATCGCGGTACCTATTTGAAGTTCAAACCCAGCACCGAGATTTTCGGGGATGTTGAATACCACTACGACATCCTCAGTAAGCGGCTACGAGAGCTGGCCTTCCTCAATTCCGGTGTGCGCATCAAGCTGTTTGACGAGCGCTCTGAGCGCAGCGACACCTTCCAGTACGACGGCGGCATCGCATCGTTCGTCGAACATCTGGCGCGGCTGAAGACGGCTCTACATCCGTCCGTAGTGTCGGTGAGAGGTGGTAGAGCCGACGAGGCTGTGCAGGTGGAATTGGCGATGCAATGGACCGATTCTTATCAAGAGAACGTGTACTGCTTTACCAACAACATCCCGCAAAAGGATGGTGGTACGCACTTGGCGGGGTTCCGCGCGGCACTCACGCGGACCATCAATAGCTACATCGAGAGCACAGGCGTACTCAAGAAGGACAAGGTTGATCTGAGCGGTGAAGATAGTCGCGAAGGGCTGATTGCAGTTCTCAGCGTCAAGGTTGCCGATCCGAAATTTTCCTCGCAGACCAAAGATAAGCTGGTTTCTTCGGAGGTGAAGGGCGCGGTCGAGTCGATTGTTTCGGCCAAGATCCAAGAGTTCCTGGCGGAGCATCCCAACGAAGCGAAGGCGATCACCAGTAAAGTGATTGATGCTGCGCGGGCGCGTGAAGCTGCTCGGAAAGCGCGAGAAATGACGCGTCGTAAGGGCGCGTTGGATATCTCCGGCTTACCCGGCAAGTTGGCTGATTGTCAGGAAAAGGACCCCGCGAAAAGCGAGATCTTTTTGGTCGAGGGTGACTCAGCGGGCGGTTCAGCGAAACAGGGTCGCAATCGGAAGAATCAGGCAATCTTGCCGTTGAAGGGAAAGATCCTCAACGTGGAAAAGGCGCGCTTCGATAAGATGCTCGCGTCCGCGGAGGTCGGCACCCTGATTATTGCGCTGGGCTGTGGCATCGGCAGGGATGAGTACGATCCGGACAAGCTGCGCTACCACCGGGTTATCATCATGACCGATGCCGACGTGGACGGGTCGCATATTCGTACACTTTTGCTGACGTTCTTCTACCGCCAGATGCCTGAGCTAATTGAGCGGGGTCATATCTATATCGGTCTTCCCCCTTTGTACAAGGTTACTCAGGGTAAGCAGATCACCTATCTCAAGGATGACGCGAGTCTCGCTGAGTTCCTCAATTCCAATGCGGTAGATAACGCCGCACTCGATCCGGGCAACGGTGCGCCTCCGATTACGGGGGTTGGTCTAGAGCAACTGATGTCGCGGTATGACGTTGCGCAGCGGCATATGAAGCGTTTGGCTTACCGAATTGATATCTCGCTGCTCCAAGCAATGTTCGATTTGCCGCCGATGGACGAGGAGCGTTGGGCGGATCCCGAGGCGCTCAAGCGTTGGGGTGAGGCGCTGCATGAGAGCCTTCAGAACACCAGTCTGGATAGCCCAGGCTACAAAGTGACTTTGCAAAAGGACGATTCCGGGGCGTGGGTGTTCCACGTGGAACGCAAACAGCATGGCTTGGTAAAGGTCCTCAAGCTCAGTCGCGCCCTGTTCTTCAGCAACGACTACCAGCCGATCGCTGCTCTGTCTAGTGACCTCCACGGACTAATCCAAAAAGGCGCGAGCGTGCAGCGCGGCAACAAGACCCAACCCGTGAAAGACTTCCGCGAGGCTTACGACTGGCTGATCGCACAGGCCCAGCGCAACCGAGAAATCTCACGCTTCAAAGGCCTCGGTGAGATGAATCCAGACCAGCTGTGGGATACCACGGTGAATCCAGAGACCCGACGGTTGATTCAGGTAACCGTAGAAGATGCCTTCGCCGCTGACGCGATGTTCAGCATGCTGATGGGCGAAGCCGTCGAACCGCGGCGCGAATTCATTGAAGAGAACGCGCTGAAGGTGGCGAATCTGGATGTCTAGCTTTTTGAAGCAGGGCTGAGGGACGAGGAAGAGCCCTCGTATCGAAGTCCATTGCAATCCGGGTCATTTCTTGCCACGGATGTTGGGCGCGCTATGACGCTAAAGATCCCTCCACCGCACCCGCCTCAACTCGCAGCTCTACCTCAGGTGGCAGCAGCTTATACATAACCGGCGTCACCAGTCGGGCGAGGAGGGTGGAGGAAATCAGCCCACCAATAATTACCCAGGCCATGGGTGAATACATGCCAACGTTCTGGATTGCCAGCGGAAGTAGTCCACCGATCGCGGTGCAGGTGGTCAACAGTATGGGCAAGAAACGCACTTCGCCCGCGCGCTCAATGGCTTCGTCGAGGCTGACGCCTTCGGCTCTGAGCTGATTGGTGAAATCCACCAGCAAGATGGAGTTCTTAATCTCGATGCCGACCAGCGCAATGAACCCGATCATTGCGGTGAAGGAGAGATTGAAGCCGGTGAGGAACAGCATCACCAAGCCTCCAAGAACTCCCAAAGGCACCACGCCGATGACGATTAGGGTGCTCTTGAAGCTGCCAAATTCCAGCACCAGAACGGCCAGTATGCCGAATATTGCAACCAGTGCCGCCGCGCCCAGTCCCTGGAAGCTCTCGCTGCGGCTCTCGGCTTCGCCAGCTACCTCGAAGCGGTAACCGCGTGGCCAGTTCAAGCCTACCAGCTGTTGCTCAACATCGCTGGTGAGGTTGGCGGTGTTGAATCCGTTCGCGGTGTAGGCAGTGAGCACCACGGCTCGCTCGCGATTGGCTCGCTGTATCTGTGTTGGTGAGGCGGCAAACTCGATGCTGGCGAGCTGGCTCAGAGGCAACAGGGCACCAGTCGCGGTCGGGACGCGGACTTGATCGAGCACTTCCAACGTTGGCCGCCCCTCTATCGGCGCGCGCACAACGATGTCGTAAGCTTCTCCGCGCTCATCCGTGAAAGTGCCGGCTTTCAGGCCCGATACCGCCAGCCGAACCGCCCGGTCAAGTTCAGCAATCGACACACCCAACAACCGAGCTTTCTCGCTATCAATCCGTAGCTTGAGGTCGGTGCGCGCCACTTTCAGCGGATTGTCGACATCGCGCGTGCCGGGCGTATCGAGCATGATCTGTTCGACCGTGCTGGCCAACCGACGCAGTTTGTCCAAGTCCGGGCCCAACAATCGAATGGCAATCGGCGCCGCAATGGGTGGTCCGTTCTCAAACTCCTTCAGCACGATCCGTGCGTTGGGTACGTCCTGCATGAGAGTGCGCAACTGATCGAGCATCGCCGGCGTACGTACCGGGTGATAGCTCTTCAGCTGAACGAACAGCTGCGCCAAGTTGGTCGATTCCTCGCGCGGAATAATGTTGTAGTAAATCTTCGGGTTGCCGTGCCCTAGGTTGGCAAACCAGTGCTCGACTTCCCCGTTATCTTTCAACATGCCTTCCACCGCACGCAGCGCACGATCAGTGGCGGCCATGCTGGAACCGTCAGCGGTTTCCACGGTGATCATAAATTGCGGCGTGTCAGCCTTGGGAAACAGGCTAAAACCGATCACAGGAATCAGTCCCAAACTGAGTACGAAAAGGCTCATCGCGCCGATCACGGTGAGCGCGGGTCGAGCCAGCACCCAGCGCATCAATGGTCGGTAGATAGTGTGAATACCGTGCATGAGCTTGCGCAGGAACCAGTTACCTTCCGAGTTCTCGTCGCGCTTGAGTATGCGGCTGGCTAGGAACGGAATGACGGTCAAGGCAACCAGCAGTGATGCGATCACGGTGGCAACCACGGCGCTGGGTAGGACCCTAATGAACTTGCCGGCATTGCCTGATAGGGCGAGCAGCGGTAGGAATGCGAAGAGTAGGACTGCGGTGCAGCCGACGACTGCCTGAAATATCTGTTTGGTTCCCTGTAGCGCAGCCTCGACGCGGCTCTTACCCTCGCGCAAGTGGCGAGCAATGTTCTCAACCACGACGATGGAATCGTCCACCAGTAGGCCGAGTGCTACGACGAAACCGGCAATAGACAGCTGGTTGAGGGATTGTCCCAGCGCATGCAGAGCGGCAAGCCCTAGCGCCAGCGACAGCGGAATGGAGATCATCACCAAAAACCCGGCACGCATGCCCAGCGGCAGCAGGGTAATCGAGATCAGGGCGATGGCAATCGCGAAGTCCAGCCCGAGACGATTAAGCCGGTGTTCGACGTTGACCGCTTGGTCGAATCCTAGATCGAGTTCGATTCGTCCGGGCAGTTCCTCGGCCAGCAGCTTGGCCGCAGCGTGCAGTCGATCGCGGGTGTCAAAGATGCTGTGGCCGTCTTGCTGGTTGGCGGTCACGAACACTGCTCGGCGACCATCGAAACGACCCAAGTAAGTGTGTTCAGAGGTCGACCAGCTCACCTCGGCCAAATCACTCACTCGCACGCGCTGGCTATCGACTGCGGTGACCACGGTGTCGCGAACTTCCTGCAGATTGTTGTAACTGCCGCTAGTACGCAAGCTAAAGCTGCGCGCGCCGACGTCTATTACCCCCGCCGGTACGTTGGCATTCTCACTGACCAGAGCCGCCATCACCTGTGCCGGGAGCACGCCCAGCTGGGCCATTCGCTCCAGGTCCAGCGCGACCCGCAGCTCGCGCTCCGGGTAGGCCCAGGTTTCAGACTGGCGGACGCCAGAAACACCCTTAAAGCGATCCTTCAGCTCCTTCGCCCAGTGCTCCAAGTCCGCATAGGGTGCGTCGTCGCTAACCAGCGCCATTTGCACAATATTGACCAGCCCAGGATTCACCTTGCGGACCCTAATATCCTGTAATTCAGGTGGCAATGAAGGCCTTAGTGCATTGATTTCCCTAATTATTTCATCGTACTTGGCTTCTACGTCCACGAAAGCCTCGAACTCGGGAATGATCACCGCCACCGAGTCATTGACGGTGCTATCGAGCTGTTTTAGATCCTCCAGTTCGCTCAGTTGGTCCTCGATTGGCTTGACCACCAAACGCTCAAGCTCTTGCGGGTCTGCGCCGGGAAAGATGGCCGTGATCACGAAGGTGGAAATCGGGAAGTAAGGATCTTCCGAACGCGGAATGTTGTTAAACGCCGATACGCCCAAAGC
>QIMA01000272.1 GCA_003233535.1 Rhodanobacteraceae bacterium | reverse complement strand
CCAGCGGCATGAGCAAAACCAGTGGCGCCATCAGGATCACGAACAGCGTGCCAAAGTAGGGCGGTCCGACGGACACCTTGCCGAGCCCGGCAGCGTCGGCGAAAAGCGGATACAGGGTACCCAGCAGCACCATGGCGCAGGCACTGATCAGGAACAAATTGTTCATCAATATGAGTGCTTCACGCGAACACCAAGTGATCGCGGGGCCGCCGGCAATCCGCGGAGCGCGTGCTGCGTAAAGCAACAGAGCGCCACCGGTGATTACGCCCAGAAAAATCAGAATGAACAAGCCTCGTGTGGGGTCTGAGGCGAAGGCATGCACGCTAGTGATCACGCCGGAACGCACCAGGAATGTGCCGAGCAGGCTCAGACTGAATGCGGCGATGGATAGCAGCAGCGTCCAGGCGCGCAGCGTGCCGCGCTTTTCGGTCACCGCCTGCGAGTGGATAAGGGCTGCGCCGACCAGCCAGGGCAAGAAAGACGCGTTTTCTACAGGATCCCAGAACCACCAGCCGCCCCAGCCCAACTCGTAATAGGCCCACCAGCTACCCAGGGCGATGCCCATGGTCAAGAAGCTCCAGGCCCAGTTAGTCCACGGTCGTGCCCAGCGCACCCACTGCTGATCAACCCGGCCATCGAGTAGCGCCGCCACGGCGAAGGCGAAGGCAACCGCGAAACCGACGTAGCCCAGATACAGCATCGGTGGGTGAATGATCAGCCCGAAGTCCTGTAGCAGCGGATTGAGGTCGTTGCCATCGGCTAGGGGCGGGAGGTGACGCATGAACGGGTTGGAGGTGAAGATGGTGAAAAGCAAGAAGCCGACGCTGATCCAGCCCAGAACAGCGAGCACGCGGGACGAGAACGCCAAGGGCAGACTGCGGCTAAACAGCGCGACTGCCGTCGTCCACAGCCCCAAGATGAAGACCCAGAGCAGCAGCGAACCTTCATGTGCGCCCCAAACGGCCGACACGCGATAGACCACTGGCAGCTTGAGGTTCGAGTTTTGTGCCACGTAGGCGACTGAGAAATCCTGGTTCAGGAACGCCTGCACCAACAGTACGAACGCGATGCCCGTGAACAGGCATTGGCCGATGGAAACCGGACGGGCCATGCGCATTAGCGCTTGATCGCCGAAATAGCTGCCGATTAGGGGGACTGTCGACTGGATTACAGCCAGGATCAGCGCTAGGACCAAACACCATTGTCCGAGCTCTGGAGTCATTGCGTGCCCTCCACCACCGTGCCGTTCGCCTCAGCCGTGGCTCGAGCCTTGTCGAGGGCTTCCTGGACCTCTACCGGCATGTAGTTCTCGTCGTGTTTGGCCAATACCTGGGTAGCGGTAAATACCCCGTCATCCAGGCTGCCTGTGGCAATAATGCTTTGCCCTTCCTTGTATAGATCGGGAAGGATGCCGTTGAAGCGCACGGGCGTGTTCTTGAGCCGATCGGTGACCACAAAAGTAACTTCCAACGTTTCACCGGAGCGCTCAGTGCTGTCTTCCAGTACCACTCCGCCGAGGCGGAAACGCTTGCCGTCGTCGACCTTGCCTTCGAGCACGTCAGTCGGCGAATAGAAGTGATCGAGATTCTCGTTCAGCGCAGCGAGCGTGAAAAAGGTAGCGATGCCCAAACCTAGCAGTAAGGCGACGATCGCAATCAGGCGTTGTCGGCGAAGTGGGTGCATGTCTTCTAAATTCCCTTTCGTAAGCGGCGCCGGGCGCGCTGCTGCTGCAGTCTTAATGTTAGCCCGCTACGTCCCAGCCGTTGGCTAATCAGATCAATTGCGATCGCGATGACCATCGCCGCGTAAGACGCGCTAATGAAGGCCCAATGGCCCATCGATTCAAACCATTCAAGCATCGGCTGGCTCCAAGTTGAGCGCTTTGGCGACCCAGGCTTTCTCGCTTTCAGCGGCGAGTAGCTGCAGACGCAACCGGCCTAGTAGCGACCAGGCGAAATAAAACTTGGCGGCCATCGCCGACGCCAATAGCGCCCAGAGCATGGAACCGTCGATACTGGACTCGCCGAAAATGCGCACTGTCGAACCCTGATGAAGCGTGTTCCACCAGTGTACTGAGTAGTGAATGATGGGTAGGTTGACAAGTCCGACCAGCGACAACAACGCTGCGGCACGGGCGCCTCGGCGTGCGTCGCCGTAGGCGCTGGCTAAGCCGATGACGCCTAAGTAGAGGAATAGGAGCACCAGTTCCGAGGTCAATCGCGCGTCCCAAACCCAGTAAGCACCCCAGGTTGGACGGCCCCAAAGCATGCCTGTCAGCAACGTCAATGCGGTGAATCCAGCGCCGAGAGGGGCGATGCTGACAACCGCGAGCTCGCTGAGCTTGGTATGCCAAATTAGTGCGGCGGCGCCAGCGGTAGCCATCGCCACGTAGGCAAGCATGCTCACCCATGCGGCGGGAACGTGCAGATAAATAATTCGGTAGCTCTCGCCCTGCAGGTAGTCGGCTGGGGCGAAAAACAGGCCGTAGATCAGCGCCGGCACCCCGAAAAGCAGGGTTGCTAAGCCCAGCCATGGGCGCCACAGGCCGGCGACCCGATAAAACACCGGCGGTGAGGCGAAGCGTGTTAACCAAATCCAGAATTTTTGCATATGCTGCTAGAAAACCTCTGAGTAACGGTCAGTCCATTCCCAGGCGCAGGGCTATTGCTGCGACGAAGGGTGCCAAGGTTGCCAAAAAGGCACTCAGCGCCGCGGTTAAGTACAGGGCTGCGGCAATCGGCTCGCCGTTGGCCTGCGCCGCCACTGTCCCACAGCCAAAAATTAGCAAGGGCACATACAGCGGCAGCACAATCAAGGCCAGAAGAATACCACCGCGTTTGAGCGGAACCGTCAACGCCGCGCCGATCAAACCGATTGCGCTCATGCCAATGGTCGCCGTGGTCAAAGCCAGCATCAGCACCGGCAACTGGTCGGCGGGCAAGCGCAGCAGCATCGCTAGCAGCGGGCTGGCCAGGGTCAGCCCGATACCGTGGACCAGCCAGTAAGCCAGCAGGCGTGCGCTCAGCAGCAGCGGCAGCGGGACCGGTGAGATCAGCAAATGATCGAGCTGGCCGTCGTCGCGGTCGGGTCGAAACAGGCCGTCGACCGACAGAAACAGCGCCAGCAGTACACAGAGGAAAGCCACCGCACCGGAGGCTCGTTGCAGCAGTGTGATCTCGGCGCCGACGCCGATCGCAAATAGCGTGGCGACCAGCAAAGTGAAGGCGAACGGGTGCAGTAAGTCACCGCGGCGGCGCCACGCGAGCTTTAGCTCTCGCTGCAGGGCGGCTCGAAACGCCAGGCTCAGGCTCAGTTCCACTGCGGTGCTTCCAGGTGCAGTTCGCGGACTTGCAGCAACTCGGGAAGCTTGCCGTGACCGGTGAGGATCAGTGCGCCGCCGTCAGCGGCAAAGTTCGCCATCAATTGGGCCAGTAATCCGGTGGAGGCCTGGTCCAGATTGGCCAACGGTTCGTCCAACAGCCACAGCTTGGCTGGGCGCATCAGCAATCTTGCTAAGGCGGCGCGGCGGCGCTGACCAGCCGACAGCGTGCCGGCAGTGAAGTCAGCGAACCCGGGAAGGCCGACGCCGACGAGCGCTTCTTCAACGTTGCATTTGGGGTCTATGCCGCGCTGCTGACAATCCAGAAGCAGGTTTTCGGCAATGCTGAACTCCGCCTTCATCGCGGCGTCGTGGCCGATCCAGTTACTGTGCTCATTCATCTGCGTGCGACCTGCGGGCAGGTCCGTGCCGCAAAATCGAAATTGGCTGTGTTCGGCCTCGACCAATTCCATCAGGCCGCGCAAGAAACTGGTCTTGCCTGCGCCGTTGGCGCCGGTAAGCCAAACGATTTCTCCTGCTACCAAGTGCAAGTCAACCGGCGCAAAGACCTCGTCTCCACCGCGTCGGCAAAGGTAGTCGCGCAACTGAAGTACCGCGGGTTCGGCTGTTCCAGACATGCTCGGTGGGGTACGGGCGGGGTGCGTATGCTAGCAGCGCGCGAGGCGCTGCTGCTGTCCGGTCGAAGAATGCTTGACGTCGATCAAGCGCTGCAAATGCTCGATGATCCGGCGTCTGCCAAAATGCGCACTCTCCCGGCGTTGGAAACGATCAGTTTGGAACTGGTTCGCGGCAGCGCTTGGTGACACAGTTTGATGCTCAGGTTGGTTCCGGGTGCGGTACCCAAAGGCGAATAGCGGATGCGAGTGCGGCCGCGCGAGGTGCTGATGCGAACTTGTTGCGCGTCTACCGAGCCTACCCACATCAGCGCTTCGTCGGCGCTGCGTTCGCGGTCCTTGTCCAAGTCTAGGAAGACTATCCAGCCCGTATCCCAGCGTGTGCCGTTTGCACAATATGCGCCATCGGTGCTCGGGCAGAGCACGACGTGCTTGGCGTGGGTGATGGCTTCTATTCGCGCAAGCTGGAGTGACGAATACAGCTCGGTGCGAACCGCACGCAGCTGCTGGTGCGCTCGAAACTCAGTCATGGCGGGAACCGCGAGACTGAGCAATATGGCACTGATGGCGAGCGCTATGCTGAGTTCGAATAAGTTGAAACCGCGTTGCTGGCGTGATTGGTCCATAGGATCGGGTCGATGTGGAGGTGGATCCATCGTCGATCCTTTACTGACACATGTATGTCAGGAGAATGCTCCTTGCGCTGTAGGAATTTTCCGCTGTCGGGGTAGGCAGATGCCTATACTGGCGCCCCTTAACCCGGATATTTCATGAACTCGCGCGATGATCGCGCAGGACATTGATCGCCCAGTGGTTTTTCTAAAAGGAGCGGTGTAGTGGTTCATACACCCGACTGAGAAAAAATCGCTGGGCGATCAAGGGACTAGCGAGGGCGCGTGAAGTTTATGAAATATCCGGGTTAACAATGACCGAGCAAGCCGCTACTCATGACTGATCGCTTCGAACTGGTATCGGAATATTCGCCTGCTGGCGATCAGCCGGCCGCGATTGCGCGGATGGTCGAGGGTTTCGACAACGGCGAAGCGCACCAAGTGCTGCTCGGCGTGACCGGTAGCGGCAAGACCTACAGCATCGCTAATGTCGTCGCGCAGATTCAGCGTCCGACTCTGGTGATGGCGCCGAACAAGACTCTGGCCGCCCAGCTCTACGGCGAGTTCAAGAGCTTTTTTCCCAACAATGCGGTGGAGTACTTCGTTTCCTACTACGACTACTACCAGCCGGAGGCCTATGTGCCCTCCAGCGATACCTATATTGAGAAAGATTCCTCGATCAACGAGCACATTGAGCAGATGCGGCTGTCGGCCACCAAGGCACTCATTGAGCGCAAGGACTCGCTGATTGTCGCCACCGTGTCGGCGATCTACGGCCTCGGCGATCCCGGTGAGTACTTCAAGATGGTGCTGCATCTGGTCCGTGGCGACAAAATCGTCGAGCGCGACGTGATTCGGCGACTGACGGAACTGCAGTACGCGCGCAACGACTTCGAGCTGCGCCGCGCGACCTTCAGAGCGCGCGGCGAAGTGATCGACGTGCATCCGGCCGAAAGCGAGCGGGAAGCTCTGCGTATTGAGCTGTTTGACGGAGAAATCGAGAAGCTCTCGCTGTTCGATCCACTTACCGGCGAACAATTGCGCGAAGTGCCGCGATTCACGGTGTATCCCAAGTCGCACTACGTGACCACGCGCCGAACGATCCTCGACGCGATCAAAACGATCAAGACCGAGCTGACCGAGTGGCTGGAACAGCTGTACGCAGAAAACAAGCTGCTGGAGGCGCAACGGCTCAAACAGCGCACCACGTTTGATTTGGAAATGATGGCCGAGATTGGCTATTGCCAAGGCATCGAGAACTATTCGCGGCATTTGACCGGGCGCATGCCCGGCGAAGCCCCGCCGACGCTGTTTGACTATTTGCCTGCGGACGCTCTGTTAGTCGTGGATGAAAGCCACGTCACCGTGCCGCAGCTGGGCGCGATGTACAAAGGCGATCGTTCGCGCAAGGAAACCCTGGTCGAATTCGGCTTTCGTATGCCGTCGGCACTGGACAATAGGCCGCTACGTTTCCAGGAATGGGAGGCGCGTGCGCCGCGATCCATCTTCGTCTCCGCCACGCCCGGCAAGTATGAGCTAGCTAAGACCGACGGGGCGGTCATTGAACAGTTGGTGCGTCCCACCGGATTGGTCGATCCGGCAGTAGAGGTGCGGCCAGTCGGAACCCAGGTTGAGGATCTGCTCAGCGAAATCCATGAGCGCGTGGCGCTAGGCGATCGAGTTCTGGTTACCGTGCTGACCAAACGCATGGCCGAGAACTTAACCGAGTATCTGGCCGAAAAGGGCGTCAAAGTGCGCTATTTACATTCAGATATCGACACGGTTGAGCGGGTCGAGATCATTCGCGATCTGCGCCTGGGCGTTTTCGACGTGCTAGTCGGTATCAATCTCTTGCGCGAAGGGTTGGATATGCCCGAAGTTTCGCTGGTGGCGGTGCTGGATGCGGATAAGGAAGGCTTCTTGCGCAGCGCCAATTCGTTGATCCAGACGATCGGCCGGGCAGCGCGCAATCTGCGCGGCAAGGCGATTCTCTATGCCGACCGGGTTACCAAGTCGATGGAGCACGCGATAAGCGAAACCGATCGCCGGCGGCAGCACCAAGTCGACTACAACTTGGAGCACGGCATCGTGCCGCGATCCGTAGTGCGGGCGGTTTCCGACGTGATGCAGGGCGCACGCGGGGCGCCGGTGCCAGGGGCGACGCGCTCGAGAAAAATGTCAGCTGCAGAAGTAGCCGAAGGGAAGGCCCAGTACAACCTGGACAATCCACGTGAGTTGGCAGCGGCGTTGAAACAGCTAGAGGACCGCATGTACAAACATGCGCAGGACCTGGAATTCGAGCAGGCGGCCAAAGTGCGTGATGAGATTGAACGGCTGAAGGCGCACCAATTTACTAAGACCTGATCGGACTGACCTCGCCATGTTGACCGCCACCCGCCTGAGGTACCATTTCGAACGCCTGCTCGATTCGCTGAGCCCGCGTCGTCGCCTACTGCAGCGTCTGCGTGCAAAGTGGGGCCAGCCGGGCACGAAGGAAGGCTTCGCCAGTTGCCGTTACTTCGACCTCGCTCTCGACCCAGCCGAGTGCAGCGTAGACGACAGGACTTGGATTGACCTCGAACTGCCAAAAGTGTTCTCGGTTTTGGACTCGACCGAGAGCCCGGTCGGCAGTCAGTATCTTTACCGTCGGTTGCGCACGTACGTCGATTCGCCCATGCAGCTTGCGCAGTACCACGCCACTTGCCAGGCGCTTCGAGCCGATGTCGCAACACGCGAGAAAATCCAGCTGGAGCTGTCGGGGTTGCAAGAAGACGAGGCCAGCGCCCAGCTTGCCGACACCATTTTTGGCCAAGCGCCAGTCCTGAACCCAGCCATGCGTCTGCTGCCTTGGTGGAGTCTCGCGTGCCTGACGGCCCTGGTGCTGGTTGTTGTGACGAATCTGTCTGTCTGGGTCTGGCTAGCGACCCTCGGCATTAATCTGCTGCTCATCGTCCGGTTTAACTTGCCGTTGCATCGTGAACTTTATGGCTTGCGTGGGTGCCACCGCATGCTGTGTGTGGCTGATGGGCTGGCGCGGGTGCCGGCTGGCGAAAATGCTCCCGCAGAGCTGACGGCCTTGCGCGAGCAGGCACCGCAGCGGGCGCGGGCGCGAGCGCGGCTTGGGTGGGTATTGGTGCTGCAGGGACCGGGGATTCAACACCTGGCGGTTTGGCTCAATTGGGCGTTCTTGGCGGAGTGGGTGGCCTTCGTATACACGGTCGGGCGGCTCAACGGAATTCGCGCAGAACTGGCGTCGACCTTTGCACTGATTGGCTCGCTCGATGCCTCAATCGCGGTCGCCTCATACCTCGAAGCTCACCCCGACCATTGCACACCCATGCTGGGCGAATGCAGAACACTCGAGTTGGTGGATGGGCAGCATCCACTGATCGCGGACCCTGTGCGCAACTCGTTCCGGCTAGCCGCGCGCTCGGCGCTGGTTACCGGCTCCAACATGGCTGGAAAAACCACGTTTATCAAAATGGTCGGCCTCAATGTCATCTTCGGTAGAACTCTGGGCTTCTGCCTGGCAACGCGCGCAGCGCTGCCGACAACTGGAGTGATGGCCTCGATCCGGGGCGAGCACTCGGTTGAATCTGGGAAGAGCCACTACTTTAGTGAAATGGAGGCGATCCAAAGCTTCATGGAGCACGCACAGCGTGGCGAATGTCGGTTATTCCTGGTGGACGAGTTGTTCAGTGGCACCAACACGATCGAACGCTTGGCTGCAGGTCGAGCGGTGTTGGAGTCGCTCGGTAAAAGCTCCCAGGTGCTGGTGACTACGCATGACATCGAACTTCAGGAAGACTTGGCGCCGCATTACGACCTCTACTACTTTCAGGAACACCCGGACGTCGAAGGCTACTTTGACTATCGCTTGCGCCGCGGCCGCACGACCCAGCGCAACGCCATCCGCTTGTTGGAGCGCCGCGGTTTCCCTGCCGACATCGTTGCTTCTGCATTGGCGTATTCAGAGCACTATGCGCGGATGACCGGGAGTGTGGACGGCGCCCAATGTATGTCGCACTCCGCCGGCGACGCGTCCGACCCGACATCTAGTCAGAACCCCTAGGCAGAGTGACGGTTCGGTTGTCGATTCTCTCAAGTCGGTCTAAAGTACGGGTAGCCCATATTTTTGTCGAGCACGGAATGAAGACCACAATCGAGTTCAACGATGAGCTGTTGGCACAGATCAAATGCCTGAAATCTCGCGATGGAATCAGCATGAAGGAGCTGATTGAGGAGGGTTTGCGATTGGCCATCGCGGTGCGCGAGCAAAGGGCCGGCTATCACTTCACGCCCGTGATCGTGGGACAGGCGAATGCGGCGGCCGCGGTGGACGTCAATGCGCTGGTTGAAGCAGCCAATGCAGACTGACTGAGGTTTCTAGGATGATTGCGATCGATAGCAATCTGCTGATTTATTCCCACCGTGCCGATTTCGAACACCACGCGGCTGCGCTGCGCTTACTAGTTCAGCTGTGCGAGAGCCGGGTGCCTTGGGGTTTGCCATGGGCCTGTGCGCATGAGTTCTATCGCGTCGTGACCCAGCGCGGGTTGCCCTTTCCACCCAGTACGCCCGATCAGGCCTTCGCCGCGATCCAGTCTTGGGTAGCTGCGCCCAGTTGTCAGTTGCTCTCTGAAGGCAGCGC
>QIMA01000354.1 GCA_003233535.1 Rhodanobacteraceae bacterium | reverse complement strand
GTTTATGAAATTCCGGGCTAAAGTCAGATACTTCAGCGACTAATAGCTGAAGCGTCTGGCTAGCCCTCCGGCGCCGTCCTCAGCGCCTTGCTACGACCACGCAAAACGACCACAAGCACACCAGAGCGCCGCCATCGGGATATAGCTTTGCAGGGCAATCGCATTCGAACTGATGTCGCCGGCCACATGCAGCGCCCAGAAAGCGAACGCCGGATTAGACAGCTCAACTAACGGTCTTCAAATCCGTTGCTCATCATCGGCGCGCCGTTTTCGATCCAGTCGAAGATCAGCCGCTGCTGAACCGCGCTGAGCGTGCCTCCCATCGGCATGCGCACGCCTGCACCTGGGTCGTCACAATTAATCTTCAAGAACAGCAGACTGGCCACCGCATCGCCCGGCACCACTCGGGTAAACGAAGGGTCAACGACGCTGGGCACGTCAATCAAGTTCAGTTCAGAGCGCGGCGCTTCCAGACTCAACCCCGCAGCACTGCCGCCAATATGGCAGACGTCGCAATTGTTGTTCCACACCGCCTGGATGGTGAAACCGTAGTTGAACTGAGTGAAAGGCTCTACGCCAGCGATACTGTCGCAGCCGCTAGGCCCACCGGCCAGCGCAGCACTACCCATCGCCATGGCCATGGCAGCGAAAGAAGTTCGAGTACAGCTGTGCATCTTCTAAAACTCGCAGAGGCCGTTGCAGACCTGAGATCTTACTGCGCCGACAACTGTGCCGACGCAGTGTGAGTCAACTCGGCAGCGCTGATCTGCGGATAATGCCGCCGCCATTGATCGATGGCGATCCGTGCAGGGATGGCAGCTATACCGGCGCCGGATTCATGAACCCCAGATCATCCAATCCGAAATTGCTCAGATTGGGGAAGATGGTGTTTACCTCGGGTCCGCTCAAGCCCATCCAGGACGCAAGCGTGGCGCCGTACTGGTCCATCGCCGTGGTCGGAATCATCTGACCGCGCGAGAAACTGTCGGGGCCGTCCAAGGTTAGATCGGGGAAGGTGCCAAAGAGTTTGCCGCCATCAACCGAGCCACCCATCACCAAGCTTTGACCACCCCAGCCATGGTCAGAGCCATCGCCGTTGGAATTGAGCGTGCGCGAAAATTCGCTGGCGGTGAAGGTGGTGACGTTGTTCTCCATGCCCATCTCTTCCAGCGCCGTGTAGAACGAACCCAACGCGCGCGAGATGCGCCGCAGTAAACGCGGCTGACCGTTGTCCGGCATCTGCGTGGAATGCGTATCGAAACCGCCCAGGCTGACGAAAAAGATGTTCCGGTTTTGACCCAGGGACTGGCGTACTTTGATCAATCGGGCAACCATCGCCAGCTGTTCGGCTAGTGAATTGCGTCCATCCGCTGCGATGTTGTAGCCCGTAACAGCTTCATTGTCTGCCACAGCGCGGAACGGGGCTGTTAGCAGCGAATCGTTGTCGACAGTTCCGGACAGCAGCGTGCGAATCTCGGCCGATAAGTCCATCGCTCTGGACATGGTGGACGCGTGCTCAGCTTCGAACAAGGATCCGGAAGGATTATTCAGCAACTCGCACAGGGCAATTTCTTGGGCTTGGTTGGCGCTGCCAGAATCACACGCATCGAATCCACTGAGCGACGTCGTCCCGGAACAGTTGGCGAAGTTCTGCCCGACCGTATAGCTAGGCACCGGGGTTCCACGATTGGGGTCACCACAGCTGTTCATACGGTAGGCAAGCACGTCGTCGCCAACCAAAAATCGGCTCGCACCCGAGAAACTGATACTCATCGGCAGGCTCAGAGTGGAGCCCGCAATCGTGCCGTTCTGTCCGAACACGCGATCGGCGATTTGTCCGCCCCAGCCTAGCTGGAAATTGGCATCTTCGCGTCCCTGCAGCCACAGTTTGGTCTGATCACTGTGTGAGTACAGCTGCGGCGGCTTGGGCAAGCCTGGGTCCGAGAACGTCGCCTTGGTCAACGGTACGACGAGCGTGCCGGTATTGGCGGTCCAAGCGACGTTGCCTTGATTGGTCAAACTAGCTAGACCCGGCATCGCAGTCTCCAGACCGTTGGCATCGACGCCATCCCAGTCTGCACACGCCGGGTGGAAGCCATAAGTCTCGCCCCCGGGCACGTTGCTGAAATTGGCCGGCAGCAGAGCGCTTTGGTCCAGCCCTAACGGGCCGTTGGTACCCGTGTAGATTCCGCCTCGCGATGCCGAGTACACGCCGTAACGGCCGGCATCGGTGGGGACCAACCAGTTGAAGGAATCGTTACCGCCGCCGAGGTAGACGCAGACCAAGGCGCGATAACTGCCGCCAGACGATGCGGCGAGCGCCGCATCCATCATCCGCAACTGCGGCAGAAATGACAACGCACTGCCGCCAGCCAGGACGCCGGTCAGACGCTTAAGGAAAGCTCGGCGTGCTTCGTTACGCAAACGTGACATGGGAATCTCCTTACCTTTGCACGGCGAATTCGGGCGAGAACAAAATCACCCGGAGCACTTGCCGAACGCGATCTCGTCTTTGCGACTGTGTGGTGGGTGCTGATTGACTGGACAGCATGTCGAGGAGGGTGTTGCGCATTGAGCTGCTCATTCGACCGGACATCAAACGCACGCTCAGTTCGTCAACCAAATTCCCATAGGTCGTGTTGTTCACTATAACGATCCTATCCGCCAGCGGTTCGAGGTTGACCAGCGGCCGCTCAGGGGAATTGTTGGAGCCGATGTAAAGGTCAACGGCTCGAAAACGAATCGCGTTGTTCATGCGGGTTACGCTGGTTTCAGTGAGAATCTGGAATTCGGGCGAGAACAAGCCTTGGTTTTGAATTGGACCAGGCTGCTGGTAGTCGGGCTCGTAGAAGTTAAATACCGTGGGCGAGGACATCGGCCGCTGCTCGAAGTCACCGTTGAAGCCTAAGGACATAGAAATGTTACCGACGCTGGAATTGGGGTCACCGTTGCCGTTCAGCGGTGGCGCTGGCACGCCGAGCTGCACTTCAAGTGCGCGCCACGCATTGGTCATGCGCAGCACCGGCTCGCGCAACTTGCCGAAAGGGCCGCTGGGTGTGGCGCGCGCATCGGGGTCCATCAACACGGCCAGAATCACGGCACCAAGGTCTCCGCGCACACCTTGACCGTTGTCGTTGAACACGGCTGCCACGCGACCGATGTAGGCGTTGCTGGGATTGGACGTAACGAAGCGCTGAATCAGCTGACGCGAGATAAAAGGCGCCACAGTGGGGTGATTGGCGATCTCATCGAGGACCGCGTTGATATCGGCCTCGCATTCGCTGCGCGTATTGCCCACCGCCGGCAGCGTGATACCGTCGAAGAGCGTTTTCGAGCCGATGTCGTGGAACGTTGCGCCACCCGCCATGTAGTTTTGATTGTTCGGCGGATTGTTCATCGGAAAGCAAATCATCGGCAGCAGCGGGGCGCGATTGGTGTTGTTGCCGAAACGCGTGTTGGTATAGTCACTGCGGTCGTAGGAGAACCCGGTAAACGCTCGCGCCAGTTCAGCGATGATGGTGTTGTTGTAGGTGGGCACGAGGTTGCCGCCGCTGAGTACAGGCGAGTAATCCGTGTTGCGCTGAACCAAGCCAAACGAAAATAGCTGCATGACTTCACGCGCATAGTTTTCATCGGGCAACACCATGTTGCCGCCAGACTCGTAGGCCGAGCGATTGCGCAAATAGGTTAACCATTGGCCCATGGTCGGGCTGAACGTCACTTCGCCGAGCAAATCTCGATAGGTGCCGAAGGCACCGCGGGTGAGGATGTCGTAGTACTCGGCAGTCTCTCGCGTTGAAATGCCGCTGGAATCGGAGGCGACCAAAATTTGACTGAGCGCGAATGCCATTCTCTGCCGCAACTGGTCAGGTGCAGCTACTGCTTGCACGTAGAATCGATCTACGCGATGACCCGAATTCAGGGAAAAAACCGGATTTTCCTCAAGCTCATCGAGCCACGGGCCGGTCAGTGTGGGCGGATAAGAGAGTTGCTGCTCCAGCCACTGGCCATAGCCGATACCGCGCAGACGGGTGATCTCTGCGCGGCTGGCACCGTAAGTTGCCTGAACGAGAAAGCGCGACGCTCCTGCATCTGAACCCGGGTCGTCGTCAATGTTATCAAAGCCGCCGCGGAAGACCAGATCAAAGGTCTGTGCGTGTGCTGCGGGTGCGCAAACAAGGGCCGCTAGCGCGAGTGCTAGGCCATAGATGCTGTGCTGCCAGAGTCGCCGGATCATGAGTCTCAAACCTTCATCGAATTCGCCCAAGGAGCAGTATCTGCCTGCGATCAAGGTTTGTCCCGCGTTGTCAGGTCAACAATCGACTCCATACGTTAAGGCTGTGATGGCGAGCACGCTTGTAGAAGAACACCCCGCACATCGATTTAACTGCAATTTAATAAAACCGTTACGAACTTAGACTTTTGCGTGATACACCGTAGCCCGCTCGACCTCGTTCTTGGAACCGAGTATCACCGGCAGCTAAACCTCGACCAGGGATGGCTCGTGGCCACGACCGGCATACGCTTTCCAGCGAGCGCGCGCACTGCTGGTTCCGGCGGGATCGGGCGGAATGAGTTCGATCACGCGTTCAACGTCGATCGGCACCGCCTCTACACGATGATTAAAGATCACGCCGCGCGGTCGCGTGCGCGCGCCTGGCGGCACGATCAGCAAAGGACACTCGGCGTCGTCTGCATCACCGCATATTTGGTGCGGCAGAAAGCTGTCTTCAGGCGTCTCCCACAAGTACTGGTCCAATTCCTCCGCAGCCTGTTGCGTGGCGACCAGCCACAGCGCTGGCGTTCCCTGCTCAAAGCACTTGGATGCAAGCAAGGCCAGCAATGCCTGAGGGTCAGCCAGATAGCGTTTGACCGGCTTATAGAAGTCGATTCGCATAGCTACTGCCCGTACCCATGGCCCGAGCAGCGTCCTCGATGGTGCGCGAACTGAATCACCGGAACGCTTAAGCCTAGGCCTGCGATCTTAGCCATTCGACCAGCAAGCCGACCGGCCGGCCGGTTGCGTTGCCCTTGCGACCAGAGTCCCAGGCGCTACCGGCGATGTCTAAATGCGCCCAGCGCATGCCTTCAGTGAAGCGCGACAGGAAACAGCCTGCAGTGATCGCACCGGCGTACTTACCGCCCAAATTGGCGATGTCGGCGAATCCACTTTCTAGCTGAGACTGGTAGTCGTCCCAAAGCGGCAGCGGCCAAGCGCGATCCATCATTCGCTCACCGGCATCGCGCAGTTCATCTGACAAATCTGCGTCGCGGCTCATTAAACCCGTTGCATGCGAGCCTAGGGCGACGACACAGGCGCCGGTCAAGGTGGCGATGTCGACCAGCGCTGACGGCTCAAAGCGGCGCGCGTAGGTCAGCGCGTCACACAGAATCAAGCGCCCTTCGGCGTCCGTATTGAGCACCTCGATGGTCAGGCCAGACATGCTGGTGACCACGTCGGAAGGCCGATACGAGCGACCGTCCGGCATGTTTTCCACGGCGGGGACCACACCGACCAAATTGATTGGCAGTTTCAACCCAGCGACGGCCTCCATGACTCCAAAGACGGTGGCCGCGCCGCACATATCGAATTTCATTTCTTCCATCCCGGCACCGGGCTTCAGGCTCAGCCCTCCGGAATCGAAGGTCACGCCCTTACCAACCAAGACGACCGGCTTGTTACCCTTAGCGGCGCCACTGTAGTTCATCACCATCATCTTGGGCTCGTTAGCACTGCCCTGACCCACCGCCAGCAGCGAGCCCATGCCCAATGTCTCCATCTGCGCGCGACCGAGCACTTCGGTGTCGATATCATCGTGGCGATCGGCCATGTGACCCGCCTCTTCGGCGAGGTAGGCCGGGTTGCAAATATTCGGCGGCAAATTGCCCAATTCACGAGTCAATCGGACACCGGCCGCTAGGGCTTGAGCGCGCTGCGGTAGGTCGCTCGGCAGTTCCGCTGCTGGAATGGACAAGCTGGTCAGCTTGGGCGCCTCCGGACTCGTCTTATAGGTGCGCGCGTAGCGGTAGCAGCCGTGATCAACCAGGAGCAAGTTCTGCTCCGCCTTCCAGTTAGCGTCTCGACCCGGAACGTCAATCTCTGGGAGATAGCTGGCGGCGCTGGTCGCCGAAGCCCCACGCAACACTTTGCTGCTGTCACGAACCACGCGCAGGAAGCGCGCTGCATCCATCTTCCGCTGCTCGCCCAACCCCACCACCAAAACTCGCGGGCTCGCAACACCGGGCAGAGCGTGAATCAGATTGGCGGCGCCCAAGCGGCTGCTCAGATCACCGCTTTCGATCAGCGACTTCAGCCGGCCTTGCGCAACCTCGTCGATCTCCGCGGCGGCGCTGGATAGAATACCGTCATCGAAAATACCAACAACTACGACCCCCGCCTGGGTGGAATGCGGTCGCTGCGTGCTCAGGTGGAAGTCCATCGATGCTCTCCGGTGCTTTGCTGCGCGACACCGACTATTCAGCTTCGGCATCACTGAAAGGGAAAGCGTACAAGTGTACCCTACCCGAATGCTTGGACCTCGCCCGTACAGCTTAACTTTGGGCTAGTTTTTGGCATGCTAAGGCATGCAATGCACCGAAGATCCGCGCACGCTGCACCCTAACTACGACCACCAGCGGCGACCTAGCCATCGCCGCTGCGGATAAATCTCGACCTTCGGAACTCCAACCCACTCATGGCCCGCATCGCTGACCGATATCTAGCAGGAGAGATTGCTCGCGCTTTCGGCGCAGTCTCCATACTGTTGCTGCTGATCACCTTCGGTGGCCTGCTGACCGACGTACTCAATCGGGTATCTCGCGGCAAAATTCCGGCCGAGCTGGTGTTAACTCAAATGGTATTGCGGGTACCCAACGCACTCACGCTGCTGCTGCCATTGGCCTCTTTCGTCGCGGTGTTGATGGCTTTTGGCCGGCTTTATAGAGATAGCGAAATGGCCGTATTGGCCGCGTCTGGATTCGGTAGCTGGAGCCAGCTCTGGGCGGTTTTTCGTTTCGCAATCGTGCTCAGCGTGGTGCTGCTGTGGCTTGGTATTACCCTCACCCCGCAGGCCCAGCTTGCCGCTCGTGAACAGATACTGGAGGCGCAGCGCAATCGGCCCGTCGCCGGACTGGATGAAAAACGATTCGTCGAGTTGGGCGGCGGCGCTGGGGTGGTTTATCTCGATGCGTACGACGCCAAGGAAAACCGCTTCAGCGGATTGATGCTAATCCGCGAGCGCGACGACGAGTTGGACTGGCTGATGGCCCGCTCGGGGCGGATGCTGCGCAGCGAGCGTGACGAGCCGCTGCGCTTCGCGCTGGGCAGCGGGGAGCGCGCCACGATCGACGAGGAAAACGACCGGGTACTTGTGGTGACCTATGGCGAGGCCAGCTTGAGCTTGCCGCGGCCGAGCGAGACTATCGACGAAGAAGCCGCACAATCGATGCGGCCAATCTCGGCACTGTTAAGCGACAACTCCAAACCTGCACGGGTCGAGCTGGACGTGCGCTTAGCTCCCGCACTGGGCGCATTTTTGCTCGCGCTGATGGCGCCCATACTGGCGCGTTCCCCGCCGCGGCAGGCGCGCTACGACCGCATCGTATTGGCTGTCGTACTGTATCTGGCCTACAACAATCTGCAGAACCTAGCGCGGGCCTGGTATTTGCAGGGTGTCACTCCACAGGCGCTGGGTCCGCACTGGACCCACGCACTGTTGTTTGCGGTCCTGTTGCTGATTTGGTTGCCCTCAATCATCCGCGGCTTGCGCTCCCGACGCGTGCTTGCCGGGAGCGTTCGCTAGTGCGCACCGCGCGCCTGATCTGGCTGGCGGTGCTGCCAGCTGTCTTGCTGTCGTGGGTGTTGCTGGTCTCCATTGACGCCATTTTCGCCCTGCTACGCGAAGTCGACGAAATCGGCATTGGCGATTACGACGCAACCAAGGTGCTCACCTACATCGCGCTCACAGTGCCACGTCGCGCACACGACTTTTTCTTTGGTGCTGCAGCCGTGGGCCTACTCGTGGGGCTGGGCGGACTTGCATCGACCAGTCAGCTGATTGCCCTGCAAGCGGCAGGCGCCAGCCGTTTACGCATCGCCGGCTGGGGCCTGTCGGTGGTCGGAGCGCTATTGTTGCTGGTGCTCGCCATTGGTGAATGGGTCGCCCCGGCGGGCGATCGCTTAGGCACCGCGATGGTCACTGCTGCGCGCGACCAAGGCGCGGCGGTGTCTGGCAGCGGCATTTGGTTTAAGGAACGCGATGCCGTATGGAATGCCAAATTCCTGCACACACCATCGGCCGGAGTGATTGAATTATGGAGCGTGCTGCGCCTGCAAACTGATGATAAAGGCAGGCTACGACAGATAGACCGCGCCGCTCGCGCAGTACCTATAGACGGTGCCTGGGTGCTGCATGATGCTCAGCGCATGGTGCTCAATGAAGGCAAGGTAGAGCGAACCAAGTCCAAGCGCCACGAGGTGCAATCGACCCTCGAAGCGGAGCAAATCGCCGCTCGCGTCACTGGCCCTCGCCAGCAGGCTCCGAGCGAGCTCATACGCAGCATTCGCTATGCCCGCGACAACGGCTTAGACCCGCGAAGTTTTGAATCCGCGCTGTGGTTCAAGCTCAGCTACCCGCTGGTGGTGTTCTCGCTATGTCTGCTGGCGCTGCCGTTTTGCTTTGGCAGCCTGCGTACGGGCGGCTTGGGCAAGCGCATCTTTTTGGGCACGAGCCTGGCGATCTGCTTTCATTTCTTTCACCGCGCGATCATCAACTACGGCGAGGCGCAGGGTTACAGCCTCGGGATGGTCTATCTAGTGCCGCCGCTGATCGTTGCCGCCTACGGCATGCATCGCTTGCTTCGTGTTTAGGGCGGTGCCGCAAGACGCGGCCCGAAGGTCGTAGACCGAGCCGCGCGCAGAGGGCTGCCGCTCCCGATCAATGCCTGCTTGAACTCAAGTATCGCGCCCGCCGATTGGCCGCTGAGGCATTCGGCGAGGCGGCTTAACGGTCGTTCGGAGACCAATTCATGCGTGACCTCACTGAAGGCCCAATCGCCGCCATCTGTTTGCGCTGGCCATGGCGATCTTAGCCCGGATGTTTCATGAACTCGCACGATGATCGCGCAGGACATTGGTTGTCCAGTGATTTTTCCGCAGGAGTGGTGTAGTGGTTCATACACCCGACTGAGGAAAAATCGCTGGGCGATCAATGGCCTAGCGAGGGCGCGTGAAGTTTATGAAACGTTCGGGTT
>QIMA01000352.1 GCA_003233535.1 Rhodanobacteraceae bacterium | reverse complement strand
CGCTAGGGCGCGGTGGCTTGACTACGTAGTCGTCTGCTCCGCATTCAAGCCCGTACACCACATCACGCTCGGCACCATTGCCGGTGAGCAGAATAATCGGAATGTGGGCAAAAGCCTGTGAACGCAGCTCGCGCAGCAAATCAATTCCGCTGACTTCGGGCAGATTCCAGTCGAGCAGCAACACGTCAATGGAATGAATGCCCTGCCGGCGCTGGAATTCGTGCACGGTGCGGAAGTGCTCGACACGCATCTCCGCGGCCATCAACATGGCCGAGAACAGGTCCGCCTGAACCTGCTCGTCCTCGACCAAACCGACCACGATCTGTGATTGCGTCTTCAATCTGTCATGTTTCCGTCATGCACTGCGCTAACTAGTGTGCAGCAAACGATCTACAACTTCACTTTGACTAGGCGAGATCAACACGTTTCACCCCATTGTCGTAACGATTAGTGAAACGCGCAGGGTAGAGGACTATTGTGCCGTTTTCGCGGCTCGTGCGGGCGGCAGCTGGCTGTATCGTGGGTCGATGACTGGTTGCCGCCAAATGCTTGAGCAGACTCGATGCATTGCTTTGCAGGGAGTTCCGCCTGCTTGCGCAGGACCGCTATCGGATGCTCTGGCGAGTTTGGGGTACTCATGTACGCGGCCGGCTGATGCCCAGCTTACACTGTGCTGGTTGGGTCCGGATTTGCTTGAGCAGTTCGCTCTTAATCCGGCACACCCGCAGTGGCGGCAGGCCTGTGTGGTCTTGGTCAGTGATGAGGCGCTTGATCAGCAAGGGTCACGCAACTGGCCCGAGCACTGGCACTGGGCGCCTTGGCCGCTGAACAATAAGCGTTTGCGCCACTACCTCAGCTTGGCCGCGCCGCAGACGAGTGCGGCAGGCGCAGCAGACTCTGGGCAGTCCGACTGGAGTAGCGTTGGGCCGCAACTGCTGCAGGCTCTGCGTGCAGCCGGCATGTTTGAGTTTGATTATGACCTCGCCACCGGCAGCAGACAGCCGAATCCGCGGCACCAGTTCGACGAACTGAAAGCGCCACAAAGCATTGACGACATGATCGAGCTGGTGGTGGTTGACGATCGCGCCATTGTAACGGAGGCATTCGAACGCAGCCGGCTCGCCGGAACCGATTTTCGGCTTACGGTCCGAACTCATATTGTCGGCGCGCAGGCCCGATGGGTTCGATCCATAGGCAAGGTCGTGGATCGGACTGCCAGCCACCCGGGACGACTGATAGGGGTGAGTTGGGATGCGCATGAGGAACATCAAGCCAAGCAGTCGGCAGTGCTCGCCAAGCAGCGGCTAGCGGAGACGCTGACCATCGGCGGCATGTACAGCTGGGACTGGTCCGTCGACAACGCAGACAGAGTTCTTAGCGGTGTAGGCATGAGCGATATCGCAGCCGACACCACTAGACTGGATGAACTGATTGATCCCGAAGATCGCGAGGCTGATGCCATGCGGTTTCGGGTTGCCATCGAGCGCGGGGAGCGCTATCGCAGCGAAGTTCGGCTGAATCTTTCCGCGCGAAACCATCGGCGCATGCTGCTGTCGGGTGCGCCTACCAAAGTCGCTTCGGGCGTAACCTTGGCGATGCGTGGCGTGGCGGTGGATGTCACTGACCAGCACGCGCTAGAGGAAGAGCTGGCGGACGCTCGTGCGCTGCTGGTGGAGTCCCTTGAAGCGGGTCAGATGTACTGCTGGGAATGGGACCTACGCAACGGCTCGGTGCGAACCTTGGGCCCCTGTCGCGATATTCTGGGCGTGAATCCCGCCAATCCAGCGCATATGCAGTCGCTGATCCACCCTCAGGACGAGGCCAAGAATTGCCGGCTGCTGATGACTGCGCTGCGGAATGGTACGGCCTTCGAGCACGAGTTTCGGATCGTCCGTGCCGACGGCCAAACGCGCTGGATCAGCACGCGCGCCAATCCAATAGTCGACGATAAGGGCCGATTGCTGCGACTGATCGGTACATCGCTCGATGCGACCGACCGACGCCGCGCCAACGATGAGTTGGACGCCGCTCAGCGGCGACTCAATGACGCGCTCGATGCAGCCCGATTGAATCCGTGGAGTGTCGATCTTAGGACATCGCGCAGCGCGGCTGGCCCCCGGGACAAGGAAATGTTTGGCCGGGAAGTGACCTCAAATGCCATTCTCGACAGCTTAATCTTGCCGGAAGATCGCGCATTGACCGAACAAATGCGGTCACCGGAGTTTCTTGCCTCAGGCGAGTCCATCCACGTTGAGTTTCGCATCAAGCGCGATGACGGCCAGATACGTTGGATTTCATGCTATGCCAAGAGCGTGTTAGGCGAGGACGGCGAGCCAGTTTCACTTGCCGGCGTTAGCCAAGACATTTCCGAGGCCAGGCAAGCCCAAGAGCAGCTCGCACAGACGCTGATTCAGCTTGATCGCGTGCAGTCGGCCACCAACGTCGTATTGTGGGAATGGTCGAGATCTGCGGGCGTGGTTTGTTACGCGAGCGGTGGCTCGAGTTTGACCGGTGGTGACCTGCCGCAGCTGCATCGCGATGATCGCTGGCGCGTCGCGCGAAGGATCTTGCACTGCGGTGCCAGCGATGACGTGTTGGACGAGGAGGTGCGGGTAGAGAACCGTGTCGGCGGCTATTTTTGGGTCAATCTGCAGGGCCGTCGCACCGAATTCCGCAGCGATGGAAGCGCGGTTGTGTCTGGCGTCATGATCGACATTTCAGCGCGCAAAAATGACCGCGAACGGGCAAGAAAGGCGGAGGAGCGCCTGCGTCGCGCGCTGGAAGCGGCCAACATGCGCTGCTGGGATTGGCAAACGGATTTGCGCGAGGCCGATCTGGATCTGCTCAAGTCCTATACGCCTACCGTGTTGCAGTCCGAGGGAGCCGCCCCGAGTCGGGTACATCCAGATGACCAGGACCGCCATCGGCAGTCCATTGCCGATGCGCTGCAGGGGACGGCAAAGGACTATCGCTGTGAGTTCCGCGTATTGCAGCCCGACGGCAATACGATCTGGCTGCTGTCGCTCGGACGCCAAGTGCGTGATTCCGATAGCGGTCGCATCAGTTTGACCGGTGTAGCCATAGACATCACCGCGCAGAAAGCGCTGGAAGGTCGTTTGCAACAAAGCCAGCAGTGGCAGCGAATTGCGGTCGATGCGGCGCAATTGAGCCTAACCTTGGTTGACACCGTGACCCATCAGCGGATTGGCGGTGAGCGTGATCAGGCGTTGTTTGACCGTTTGCCGACTAAGTATGACGACCTTGCCGCGTGGATTCACCCGGAGGATTTGCCCGCGGTGCAGGCAGCCTGGGAAGACTGTGTCGCCAACGGTAACGACTACAATGTCGATTATCGCTTGCACCCTGACAACGGTCCGCTTCGTTGGCTGCGTGTGCGGGCGAAGAGGATTCAAGATGCCGTAACCGGGCATCATATGGTGGTCGGTGCAACGCGTGATGTCACCGAAGAGTTTCTGGCGCAGAGCGAATTGGAGGACGCCGTGGCGACGGCGCGCGAGGCATCTGCAGCCAAGTCGGCCTTTTTGGCCAGCGTCAGTCATGAGCTGCGTACGCCGCTAAACGCCGTGGTCGGCTATGCCAATCTGCTCAATGGCGCAGGGCTGGGTCAAACCCAGCAGTCGCATCTGGAGATACTCAAAGCCAGCTCGGGTCAACTCTTGGAGTTGGTCAACGACGTGCTTGATATTTCGCGCATTGAAGCGGGTGAGTTGATCCTTGAACAAGTGCCGTTTTCGTTGCACGAATGCTTAGAGTCGGCCCTACAGGTGGTCGCCACCGAGGCAGAAAGCAAGGGCCTATGTTTGCTGATGACCAGCAACGAGATCGACCAACCGCAGGTGATTGGTGACCCTACGCGGCTGCGCCAGATACTAGTCAACGTGCTCGGTAACGCAGTCAAGTTTACTGCCGATGGCGAAGTGAAAGTGGGCTTGCTCAGCAACTTGGTCGACGAGCAGATCACGGTAAGGTGCCTCGTCCGCGATACCGGTATAGGGATGAGCGAGGAGGTGCGCCAGAGAATATTCCGACCGTTCCGACAGGGCGACGTGTCGACGACTCGGCAATATGGCGGTACTGGCTTGGGTCTGTCCATTTGTCGCCACCTAGTTGACGCAATGGGCGGTCAGCTGGATTGCCAAAGTGAACCCGGGGTCGGCACGGTTTTCGAGATTCAGCTGTCTTTGCCCGTCGCCGTGCGCGCCGTCAAGCCTGAACCGCTCGGCATCGATGCATTGCGCGTTGCCGTAGTGGCCAAATCCGCCGCGCTGCAACGCGCGCTGCGCTATCAGCTGAGTCAATTCGGTATCCAAACCGTGGAAATTGCGCCGGTGAACTGTGTGCAGGAGCTGCAGCAAGAGTCCGCGCGTTTTGACGCGCTTATCGTGGGCAGCCAGGCTGTCTCACGTCTGGACACGATTAAGTGTTGGCCGCGCGACGCGAAGTCCGCGCCAACCGCCGTGGTGGTTTTGAGCAGTATGAGTGAAACATCGCTTCCCTGGCAGGGGCAACATGGACAGCGCTACATTCCGATTTCCAGAACCCTGCGGCCGCGTGCCCTTGCTCACGCGCTGCAGCAAGTGGTTGCAGCACCCGAGCTGCCGCTCCCTAAAACAAGCCCCTCACCTAGCCCAGCGGTCAGCTCGTTGATCGGGTTGCGCGTGTTGGTGGTTGAGGACAACGAGATCAACCGCACTTTGATAGAGCTACAGGTGCAAGTGCTAGGCGCCAGTCCGACCTGCGTTGAGGGTGGCGCCCAGGCACTGGAATTGATTGCCGATACGGATTTCGACGTGGTGCTAATGGATATTGAGATGCCGGGAATGGACGGCATGCAGACCGCGACGCGCATCCGTTCACGGTTGGGTGACAATCGACTGCGTCCCTACATTATCGCGGTGACAGCGCACGTGTTGAGCGGCGTCCGCGAGCAGGTGGAAGCAGCCGGGATGGATGATTTCGTCAGCAAGCCGGTAGAAATGGAGAACATACGCGATGCGCTGCTGCGTGCAGTAGCAGACGCTGATCGGGATTCGGAACAAAGGCCGAGCCGATTGATCGGGAGTCCACAGTGCTTGCGCATTCGCTAGACCTCGCTGTCACGTTGGCAGGACTGGATCCGGCGTTCTAGCTCCGCTTCAAACTGTTCGCGGTCCAGGGGCGAAATCTGCTCGGAGCCTTTGCTGTGTCGAATCCGCAGTCGTCGGGCTGACCAGGCCGGTCCGCCTTGCGGTGACCAGATGCGCTGGATTTGTGTGATGTTCGCGTAGGGGATGCGCCAACGTTCAATTCCGCCTCGAATTAGCAAGGCGTCATCGGTCAGCGCGTAGTAGCAGGGGAAACCGCGCATCAGTACGACCGATGTGGCGACGAAAGCCAACAGCAGAGCACCCACTCCCTGCAGCGGGGTCTCCTCAATCACTCGGGCCGCGAGCAGCAACACCCCGAGCACGCTGCCGGCAAGCAGTAATACCAGCCATGCGTCGACTGCCGAGCGCATCTTCATGGTCTTGCTATGATCGCAGTTTTGCGTCGGAGTCATTGCTTAGCTCTTCGATCGGTGCGCGAGTTCACGAAACATCCGGGCTAGAACCAGCATCCAGCCGACGGGTCTTCAGCGGAAGAGCGTCTCGGCCTTGCTGGTTTCTCGGTGGGCTCGGACATGTCGTTCTCGGTTGGTTGAGGCCGTAGCATAGCGCCTGTGCCGCATGCGCCGACTATGTATGAAGCGAGCGATGCGCGGACGCGCGCACCGAATTGGGACCGTTGCGCTTATTCTCTGCTGATGGACAGGGACTACACGCTAAACCGGCAACGCAATCGAGCACTCGTGGCTTGATTGGACTGTTGCCACTATTGCTAGGCAGCGCCGTTTGGGCGGCTGGTCTGTTCGCCGTGGCGCTTTGGGGAGAACGGCACGGTCACCGCCTCGTCCGTTTTTGGCCGCTGATCTACACGCTGTCGCTGGCTGTCTATTGCACCGCTTGGACCTTCTACGGCACCGTTACCCAGGCCGCGCGCTGGGGCACGCCGATCACGCCGACGTTCATCGGCACCATCATTGTCTTCCTGTTCGGCTTGCCGTTTCTGCGCCGATTGGCCGCCTTGGCCCGAGCCCAGAACAGCGCATCCATCGCCGATTTGGTCGCTGCGCGCTTTGGCAAGAGTTCGTCGCTCGCCGCCACGCTCACGTTCGTCGCCGTGGTCGGCATGGTGCCGTACGTGGCGCTGCAGCTAAAAGCGGTCGCGCAGAGTTTTTCGGTATTGGCCGGCTACGAAAGTGGCGCGGCAGGCTGGCGTGATGCAGCGCTGTGGGTGGCGCTGCTGATGAGCGCTTTTGCGATGCTGTTTGGCACCCGTCGCGCTGCGGCGACTGCGCACAATCAGGGCCTGATGTTGGCGATGGCGGTGGAATCGCTGCTCAAGCTGGGTGCGATGTTGGCGCTCGGTCTGTTCGTGGTGTTTGGCCTGTATTCCGGGCCATCAGCGCTGTTTTCGGCGGCGCAGAGCTTGCCGCCGGCTAGTCCCGGCGGTGCATTCATGGCGCTGGTATTGCTCGGCGCGCTGGCGATGGTCACATTGCCGCATCAATTTCACGTCGGTGTCGTTGAGCTGCGCGATCCTCAGCATCTGCGCACGGCGCGCTGGATGTTTCCCCTATACCTGATCCTGATTGCCTTACCGACGCTGCCGATCGCTTGGGCCGGGCAACTGCTACTGGGTCCCGAAGTGCCATCCGATTTGCACGTGCTGGCGCTGCCCTTGATGGCCGATCGCCCGGGCTTAGCGCTGCTCGCCTTTATCGGTGGATTAAGCGCCGCCACCGGGATGGTGGTCATGGCTGTGCTGACGTTGAGCATCATGATCGCTCAGCACTGGCTGGCGCCGCTGCTGTTGCGCGGGGCGGAGTTGCACAGCAGCGATGACCTGCGGCCGCGCGTGTTAGCGCAGCGGCGCTTGGCTATTGCCGGTGTGATGCTGTTGGCGTGGCTATATGGCCGAGCGATGGTCGACAGCGACGCCCTGGCTGATATCGGCGCGCTGTCGTTCTCGGCCTTGGCTCAGCTCGGGCCGGCGGTCTGGGCGGCGGTGAATCGGCCGAATTGGCCTTCACGAGCTGTGCTCTGGGGCGTTTTGGTCGGGATCGCGGTCTGGGCTTGGTTCTTGCTGCGGCCGGCGCTTTGGCCAGAAGCTTGGGCACTAGATAGCTCTGCCTGGGGCGATCCGCTGTTAATCGGCACGCTGCTGTCGCTACTGGCCAACGCCGCGACCATGGGTCTGCTGGCCCTTCGGCCAACACCGCTACTAGGTGGCGGTGTCAGCGGAATGGCGGTGGGGGATCTGCGCAGAGTTGCGACACGGCTGCTGCCTGCCGACGAAGTGGGAGCGCTGTTTCTCGCGCCGGCGACCGGGGATGCCGATGCGCGGCCCGAACTCATCGCTGAAGTTGAGCACGCGCTTGCCGGCGTGGTCGGCGGTTCTAACGCTCGGCTGTTGATTCAGGCGGCGCGCCGCGGGCGCGGCGCGCCGCTGGAGGCGGTGGCTGAAGTTGTCGGGGAAACTTCCAGGGCCCTGCGCTTCAATCAGAACCTGCTCGAGGGCGCGCTGGAAAATATGAGTCAGGGGATCAGCGTCGTTGACCGAGATTTGCGCCTGGTGGCCTGGAATCGTCGCTACGCCGAACTGTTTAGCTATCCCCATTCGTTGTTGCGAGTGGGCACCGAGGTGGCCGATTTGGTGCGCTTCAACGCTCAGCGCGGCCTGCTTGGCTCCGATCAGCATGAGCAGCAGGTCCAGCGCCGCTTAGTGCACATGCAGGTCGGTTCTCCATACGTCACCGAGCGCCGCTTTCCGGACGGCCAGGTGGTCGAGATCCGCGGCAACCCGATGCCCGGCGGCGGTTTTGTCGCCACGTTTACCGATGTCACCGCATTCCGCGCCGCGGAAGTCGCCCTCACCGCGGCCAAAGCAACGCTGGAAGAGCGCGTCGAGGCGCGCACGGCGGAGCTCGCTTTGGCCAAAGCCGAAGCGGAGCGCGCTAACCAGGGCAAGAGCCGTTTTCTGGCGGCGGTGAGCCATGATTTGCTGCAGCCGATCCACGCGGCGCACCTATTCACGCACGCGCTTAAGCAAAAGCTGGAGGACGCCGAAAGCGTGGCATTGGCTGACCATGTCGAGAGCAGCTTGAGCTCTAGTGAGTCGCTGTTGGCCGGTTTGTTGGACATCTCGCGACTGGATGCGGGCGGTTTGAGTCCGCAGCCCAGAGCCTTCGCTTTAGACGAGTTGCTGCAGCCGTTGATCGCAGAGTTTCAGGTTCTGGCCGCCGAACGTGGATTGGAGCTGCGCAGCGTTTCTACACGAGCCTGGGTTCGCTCCGATCCACAGCTATTGCGTCGCGTGCTGCAGAACTTCTTGTCCAATGCGGTGCGCTACACCGAGCGCGGCCGCATTCTGATCGGCTGTCGTCGTAACGCTGGCAGTCTGCGTGTGGAAGTGTTGGACACCGGACCCGGGATCGCTGAGGCGGACCAAGGCCTGATCTTCGAAGAATTCCATCGACTCGGCCAGGCGGGACCGGGTCTGGGGCTCGGCCTAGCCATTGCCGAGCGCACGGCAAGGTTGCTAGGGCATCGCTTGTCGCTGCGCTCTGTGCCAGAGCGGGGTACGACGTTTGCGGTGGAACTGCGCCGCACCGCGCCCGGCGAGGTCTGCGCGACGCCCACACCCGCCCAGCGCGAGCGTCAATGCGGTCGTTTGCTGTTGATCGATAACGATCCCGCGGTGCTCAAGGGCATGCGTGCGCTGGTTGAAGGCTGGGGATTTGCAGTGACCCAGGCGCGTACCGAGGGGCAGGCGCATTCGGCGGTGGCCGCCGAATCATCTGCTGATGGGCCGGCGTATGCCGCGGTGTTGCTGGACTTCCACCTGGACGGAGCGAGAACCGGTCTGGATTTACTGCAGACGCTGCGACCGTTTTTAGGCGACACTCCGATTGTTGTGATCACTGCCGATCACGCACAAGAGACCCGCAGTGCGGTCCTCGCAGCCGACTGCCAGCTCCTGCATAAGCCGCTGAAGCCGCTGGCCTTAAAGTCTTTGCTGGCACGCCTGTTGCCGCGTTGAGGCGGGTCACCGCCAATGAGGTTGGCGAACTGCTCACGTCCAGTTAATGGTGGTGTACGCGGGCGTAAAAAAGCCCCGCCGATTGCTCGGCGGGGCTTAAGAGAGTTCGCTCAACTTAGGCTGTGATCACACAGTTAGTGATTAGTCGTCGCCCATGAAGAAGCTCATCAGATTCATCAAATGCAAGAACATCATCCAGATGTCGCCGAAGAGGCTGCAGGCGATCACGATGT
>QIMA01000520.1 GCA_003233535.1 Rhodanobacteraceae bacterium | reverse complement strand
CATCGCGCGAGTTCATGAAATATCCGGGCTAAATCACCCGTACCGACAAAATGCCGTCGATCGCGCGCAGGCCATCGATCAGTTCACTACCCACCGGCGCATCCACGTCGACAATGTTGTAAGCATAATCGCCTCGAGAAGCGTTATGCATTTGGGTGATATTAACCTCGCTTTCGCCAATCACATGGGTTAGCTGACCGATCATGTTGGGCTTGTTGCTGTTCGCGATGCAGATCCGCTGATGACCCTCGCGAGCCAAGCGCATATTGGGGAAATTTACCGAGTTAATCACGTTGCCGTTCTCGACAAATTCGCGCAGCTGGTCGACCACCATGACCGCACAGTTCTCTTCGGCCTCATGGGTGGAGGCGCCCAGATGCGGGAATGACAGCACCTTCGGGTGACCGATCAGATCAGCGGAAGGGAAATCGGTGATGTAGCGAACAATGGCGCCGCTGGCTAAGCCTTCGGCAAGCGCGTCGGCAGCAACGATGCCGTCACGAGCGAAGTTCAACAGCACCTGACCGGGCTTGGCCACGGCCAGAGATGCTTTGGCGAAAAGACCTTTGGTGGCAGGATTGAGCGGCACGTGAAAGCTGACAAAATCAGACTGCGCGTAAAGCTCATTAAGGCTGCCGGCCTTATCCACGTCGCTAGACAACTGCCACGCACCCTCTACCGTCATGTGCGGGTCAAATCCGAGCACGCGCATGCCTAGCGACTTCGCCACGTTGGCTACCTTAACGCCGATTGCGCCCAGGCCAATGACACCCAAGGTGCGGCCACCGAGCTCGCTGCCGACGAACTTCTTTTTGCCGCCTTCAACCTTTCGGCCGAGTTCGGCATCGGCACTATCAAGCTGGCTGACGAAGGCATTGGCTTCAGCCAAATTGCGCACCGACATCAGCATGCCGGCGATCACCAACTCCTTCACCGCATTGGCGTTGGCGCCAGGCGCATTGAAAACGACCACGCCATGCTGGCTGAGCTCGTCAATCGGAATGTTGTTGGTGCCGGCGCCGGCACGTGCCACCGCCAACAAATTGTCGTTGACCGCCATGTCGTGCATTTTTGCCGAGCGCACCAAGATGGCGTCTGGGCTGGCGGCTTCGGCGTCGAGGGTGTAGATCGTGTCCGGCAATCTCGACAATCCGTTAGGCGAGATTGGGTTTAGCGTCTTAACCGTATACATGGGTGAGCTTCCTTGTTCAGCCGTGCTTGCGGGCAAATTCTTGCATGTAGTCAACGAGCACTTCGACACCGGCCAGCGGCATCGCGTTGTAGATGCTCGCGCGCATTCCACCGACCGCACGGTGGCCCTTCAGACCGAGCAAACCGGCTTCTTTCGCTCCGGCCAAGAACGGTTTATCTAACTCACTGTCGGCCAGGGTAAAGGGCACATTCATCCAGCTGCGGGCATCGCTATCAACCGGGCTTTTATAGAAGCCGGAATCATCAATGTACCGATACAGCAGACCGGCTTTGCGTTGATTCTGCTCAGCCATCGCGGCTAATCCGCCCTGTTGCTGCAGCCACTGGAACACCAAGCCAGCCAGATACCAGCCAAAGGTGGGCGGCGTGTTGAGCATTGAGCCGCTGGCGGCATGTGCGCGGTAGTCCAAAATCTTCGGCAACCTGCGCGGCTGGGTTTCCAGCAGGTCGTCGCGAATGATCATCACGGTCAGTCCGGATGGACCGATGTTTTTCTGTGCACCGGCGTAGATCACGCCAAATCGAGACACATCCAGCGGTCGCGACAAGATCGTGCTCGACATGTCCGCCACCAGCGGCGCCTTCACTTCGGGAATGAAGCCAAACTCCACGCCGTGAATCGTTTCGTTCGGCGTGTAGTGAAAATAGGCAGCAGCATCGTCGAGGTCCCAAGTGGCTGGGTCGGGAATGCCGCGATAGCCACGCTCGGTGTCAGTAGCACAAACGCGCACCGACACCAGGCTGCCGGCCTCTTTCAGCGCCTTCTCGCCCCATGCACCGGTCAGCAAGTAGTCTGCGCTTGCGCCTTCGCGCGCGATATTGAGCGGAATGAGCGCGAATTGCTGCGTCGCACCGCCCTGCAGAAACAGGACCCGATAGTTGTCTGGCACGGCCAGCAGCTGCCTCAAATCGGCTTCTGCACGCTCAGCAACGGCGACAAAAGCGGGATCTCGATGACTGATTTCCATCACGGAAGCACGGCAATCACGCCAATCCAGCAGCTCATCGCGGGCTTGGGTCAATACGGCTTCTGGCAGCGCGGCGGGACCGGCGCTGAAGTTAAGGGCTCTGCTCACGGGCTTAGACTCGACTGGAAACTGTGATCATTATGCCGCGCCGCAACATGAAAGCAACGCACTCGAGGGCGCGAATTCGACTAGCACAATCGATTACAGCTAGCCTAGTCTGAAAACTAAGCGCTACAGCCGCGCAAAGCCATCAGCCGCCCGATTCGGACTACTGGCTCGCGGCAAGATGGCCTCACCTACAACTACGAATTCGGGACCGGCGAAGCCGACCCTAGGCTAGCGCCGCTTTATGTCCCCCAAAACTGCAGATAGACAAGCACGCCGAGCGCGCCAATAGTGACGATTGCAGCGGCCAGAATGACCCAATCGACTGTGGATTCGCCCTTCTGCGTCTCGTCCGCCTCAGGCGGCACGACCAGAGGTCGACCAACTTGCGTCACTGCCGGCTTGGTCTTCGACGGCGCCTGTGTATCGGCCCCACCCCAACCAGGCGCCTCGACCACAAAACGGTTGTTCTGCAACGCAATCTGATCGCCTGACTGCAACATGGCCGAGCTAACCAAGACCCCGTTGACTTCAACTTGTTTGTCAGCGGCGCTGACCTTCAGCCGCAATAGCCCTGCGCGCGCGTCTACACGCATCAGCTGCGCGACGCCCTCCGGTTCGTCCAACTGCACCTTGCAACTCGGATCAGCGCCGAAGTCCGTACTTGCGCCAAGCGCCAATCCTTGACCAAAATACGGACCCTGGTGCGCTCGAAGCATAGGCAGCGTTGGCCCCATCTGTTCGGCAGCAGTGCCCGTCAGTGGCTGTTCAGAAGCTTCCACTGGGTCCTCGTCAGATTTAAGGACCATGCGCACCAGACCGGCAACGACCGAATCGCCAACCCGCAAGATGGCCTTTTCCCGAACCGGACGAGCGTTAACCCATACTTTTGCGCCCTCGCTGAGCACTGTGAGTACGATCCCGCGGCGAGATTCCACTTCGATCTGTAAGTGACTGGGCAAAATCTCTTGCTCAGCGTCGAGCACTAAGCCGTTGTCGTCGCTCGAGCCAATGCGCACGCGCCCGCGCTCAACCGGCACATCTGGATACTCCGCTGCGGGAAATGCAATTCGCATAGGCTGCAATTTACCTTACCAACGGGCTCGAAGGTCGATTAGATAGCGACGGACATCAACATTTGCCCGATCTCTGCGCTCATTGAAAGCCGCTACGCGCAAATTCCACACGTCATTGAGCCCGTATCCCACCCACGGCATGACCCCGCGCGAAAAGCTGTGAAACCACCAATCGTCATCACTGGCAGCCGCCAGCACGGCGTCGCGCTGCATCCGCTGAGTCGCAATACCCAATTCCCAGTTACCGGCTTCACGCCGATCACCCCATACCAAACTGGCGCGGGCACCCTCGTTCTCATCATCGGCACCCAGATTACGTACCAGATCCACGCGCAGCTCTAAGGGCTGCTCGGCCACTGTGGTGCGACCCACAAGCTGCAGGTCGAGTAATTGGTAATCGCTGAGCAACCGACCATTGGCTACTCGGTTGGTGCGCGACAATCCTTCAGCCGGCAACTCATCTAGACCGCTGTAGTCCAGGTAGGACAGCAAGATCGAACCGCCGGTGGGTGCACCATCGCGGAAGCGATACGCCGCCTGTACAGCGGCCAGCCTAGAATCATCGCCGTACACTAGGTCGGGCGCGAAGTAGCCCACCACTACCGAGAAGTTGTCGAAATCGCCAACCGCCACTTGCCAGTCGCTGGAAACGCCAACCGGGCGCAAGTCCTCATCCCAGAGCATTGGCGACAGCGATAGCGGCACCTGATCTTTGCCAATGACTACGACCCAATCGGGGTTGACGTACCAGCGCATCCAAAACTGATCTAGGGCAACCTCATCCGAGCGCTGATTGTCAAAATTTCGCCGATTGTCAGCGTTGTCGTCGCTGCCCAACGCTAAGCGCGCGCCAATTCCGAATTCGATCGCGTCGCTCGCCAGATACTCCACGCCTAAGCGCAGACTGCTGCGTAGTCGCTCGATATCGCGTACTGGCAACTCGGTGTGCTCAGCGCGAATCAAGAGATCGGCCCGATACGAAAGGCGATCAAACTCTCGCTGTTCCTGCGCAGCCAGCTGCCCCGCACAAACGAGCGCGCCACCTAGCGCACAGCAACGGATTATAGATACGGTCATCGGTCTCTCCAGCGTTCCTCAGGCTCGCAATTCGGACAACGCCACCAACAAATCGGCGGCGCTGCTAAAACGGTCATCCGGCTTCTTATTCAGGCACTTTAGGATAGCTTGTTCAAGTTCCTTGGGAATATCTGCCCACAACTCCGACGGCTTAATCGGGTCGGTCTGCAGATGCGCCATGTAGGTTTCCATCGTGTTCCCGGCCGGGAACGGCAGCGCTCCGCAGAACAGTTCGCAGATAACGATGCCGGTGGAATAGATATCGGAACGAGCGTCTAGGTCCATGCCCTGCAGTTGTTCAGGCGCCGAATATGCGGGTGTACCCACGAACATTCCTGGCTGCGTGTGACCCGGCACGCTGCGCTGGATCGGCCGGGCTATGCCGAAATCCATCAGTTTGACATTGCCGCTTTGCTCGAGAATCAGATTCTCAGGCTTGATATCACGATGAAGAACGCCGACTGCATGAGCCGCATCCAGTCCGGCACACAGCTGCCTGGCGATTCTCAGCCCGGCTGAATACGGCACCCGTTGAGTCTGCTCAAGCAGATAGCGCAAAGTCATTCCGCGCACGTACTCCATGGAGATAAACGGCATGCCGCTGGCCTCGCCGAAATCGTAAGTGCGCAAGACGTTCGGATGGGTGATCTTCCTCGCCAACTTGATTTCACTCTTCAGCCGGTCGAGCTGTTCGCGATCCACAATCAGCCCGGGGCGCAGCATCTTCAAGGCGACGAAATCGTCCAGTTCGCGATCTCGCGCCTTGTACACGACGCCCATGCCGCCGGTACCCAGAACTGCCTGAATCTCGTAGCGCTCAGCGAAGATGGACCCGTGAGCCAAGCGCGTTTGCGAGCTGATGCGGGCGTTGCCCGCGTTCGCAGATGGCTCGCTGGACACGATTTTGGTCGCGTTGGCGTCGTCACTAACCACTTCTGGTAGCGCCGACAAACTTTCCGGCCGCAGCGCGTAGAAACGTTTTCCGCTCAATGCGCCAGCGCTGACCGTCAGCGTCTTTTCGCCAAGCAGTTTCTTCAGGCTTGCCGCCACATTCGGAGCTACCAGCACCCGTCCGGGACCGCTATCGATCAGCAGACGTAGTGCTGCGCTGATGGCGCCACCTAGCGCGACACGGGCACTCGGCAAGTTCGGCAAACCGCCGTGTAAGACATCTCCCTCGCTCAGCGCAAAGCCCGACCGCGCAGCGACATCTCGCCGGGCGTCAGCGACCACCAGTTGCTGCAGCATATGCAGCGCATTCACCTGCCTCCCAGCCCCGCGAAAACCGAGCACTACTTGACGGCCTTGCGACAACAACACTTGACCCTGACGGGACTCAGCCGAAACCTGTAAATCGCCCAGACGGGTGCCCATCTTGGTGAGTTCGACGCCTTCTTGTCCCTCGCCCACGGGTTTGGCGAATTCGGGTACGTCCACCGCCAAAATAGTCAGCTCTTCGCGCTCAGGCTGCTCGACCTTGACCACGCTGGTCATGCCCTCGTCCAAGCCCGGGTCGGGCAAGAAACGCGACAAGTTCGACACGTAGCCCTCGATATCGCTCTTTTCTCGCAGGCTACTGAGCAAGGCGTTAAAAGCCCGCGCCAAACGACCCAACTCGTCAGCGCTATGTTGCGGAATGTTGTGCTGATAATCGCCGGCGGCGGCCAACTCAGCGGCCTGTGCCATCCCGGCTACCGGCCGTAAGATACGCCGCGCCAGCCACCAGGACAGGGCCAGAGCGATGATGATCGCTGCGGAACCGCCGTAAAGCATGTTGTTGCGCAGTTCCAGAAAGCTGGCCATCGCTGCATCCGCGGAGGTTAAGGCCATAGCGCCACCGACTGCCGGCAAACCCGGCTGCGGCAACAACGGACTGAGCGTGATGCTGTAGTTTTCGCTGCCCAGTTTGAGATCCAATCGATCCAGCCCTTTGCCCGAACTCAGCGCCTGCGCGAGATCGGCTTGATAGTTAACCATCGCCTCCGATAGCAGGCGCTCAGCGCTCGTATCCAGCGAACTGGCGAGCAACCGCACGCCCAATGACCCAGCGCCCCAGAAGGCCACATGTGCGCCGCTAACTTGCTGAATTTGTTCGCATAGCGAGCGATTCACCTCGCTCCCAACGATCAAAAAGCCGACCAAGATATCGTCCTTGGCAATCGGCGTGGCGGCCGTATGATAGAGCTTGCCGGATTCCTCCCAGTAACCCACCACCGAAATAAGATCGGCAATCACAGGGCCCAAAAACACGTCACTCTTGAAATCGCGCTCGAAGGCCTCGGTTTCGCCGGTGCGTGCGACCAGCTGACCGTCAGGATCAAGCACCATTGCGAGTGAGAAGTTTTGCGTTTCGCGACGCTCCTCGAGTAAATCCTGGACTGACACGTTACCGACTGCATCAGTGCTGCCGGCAGTCATAATCTCGCGGCCAGCGACTAAGGGTTCGGCTTGATCAGTCTGCTCGTTTGATTCGCCGCCCAATTCGTCGCCGGAATCGCCCAATCCCAACTCATCGTCAGCGCCAGAATAATCGGCAGTATCCATTCCCAATTCATCACCCGGCTCGGCGACCACGTAGCCCAAATCGCCGTCCAACCCGAGGTTGCCGCTGATCGCTCCCTCCAAATAGTTAGCCACGCTGGGGTCGGTGGCTATCGATTGCGCAATCAGCTCTAGCTTTTCCGCGCCGAGATCCTTGAACCGTTGCTGGGCCGCCGTACTAGCATCCAGTTCGGCACTTACTGCCTGTCTACCTAGCCGTTCGCCAACTTGCCAAGTAAGCACCACGGCGATGCCTACGCCGAGCACCACCAAACCCGCAATGACCAAAAATATCCGCGCTGCCAGCGGTAAAGAGCTGCGTCCTTTAGTAGTCATTGTTGCGACTCCGTCGATAGGGTTTGCCAAATTTATTGAGGTGAGGAGTGACACGCCGGCGGCTTAGTTCAATCTCTACCTGAACATCAACCGCATTCTCGCCTAGATCCAGTTTCTTGCGCCATAGCGTTGAACGCCCGTGCCAAACAAACAGTTCGCCAGGCCCTTCAGGGAGATCACTGAGGCGAAACTGGCCGCGTTCGTCGGGTACCACGAAATACGGTGTATCGAGCACAACCACGTGCGCGACCATGCCGTGATGAACGTTGCAATAAACCCGCACCAGCCCTGGGTTGACGAAGCGCACCGGCTCGCTCTCTCCGCCCTGGCCATAAAGCCCCACGTCAAAGCTATTGGAGCGCGAGGTGGAAAAGGCGTTGTGCAGGATCGGGTCGTTGTTCGGAAATCGCACGATCGATCCGGCGATTATGGGCAGCACTTCGGGCACGAACTTCTTACCTTCCGTGGCCAACACGTAGGGCGTTTGCGTTGGTTCCAGGGCCGGCGGGGTGCGCGAGCGGAAGTAGATCACCGCGTCTTTGCCCTCGCTAGCACGCAGGGCTTTGCCGCGACTGGTCAGTTTGATGTCGCCGCGAATTTCGGCAGCCTGAGCTGCGCCGAGCGCAATAAGAAATAGCGCAGCACCACACCAGCCGGGAACGACTGAACGCATTTTCAAGTGCTTCCCCGTGTTTCCTAAAGTGCAATCATAGACACTGTGAGCACGATTTTCAGCGCAAATCGCGATTCGGGCGACTGACCAAGGGCACAAAGTGATCCAGACCAAAGTCGGTAACCCCAACTGCGCGTCCGTGATAACTGCCGAAGCTATGCTCAGGGAGCGCCTAAACCACGCTGCGTTGATGCGTCATCATTGCGTGTAAGGGGGAGCCCCTGCCATTCTCGACAAAGCACTCAACGACGCAGGGAGGGAGTTTTCATGGCCGGCATCAAAATTGCTCGCGACCATCAAATTGGCAGCAAAGACGCACGTCGCCGAGTGACCCGTATCGCCAAGAGCATCGCTGACCGTTTCCAGGTACAAACCGAATGGGATGAGAACGTCCTGTTTTTTTCGCGTACCGGGGTCAACGGTCGCATCGTGGTCGATGACGATCGAGTGCTGGTGGAGGCCGATATCAGTTTTTTGTTGCTGGCCATCAAGCCGGCGATTGAAAGCGAAGTACGCCGGCACCTGGATATTGAGTTTGGCTAGTTTCGCGAGCCGCCGACAGTTTTAGGCTGCGGCGGCCGGCGGCACCTGCCTACCGGCCAACTCAAACATTTCCTGCATGAAAGCACGCTCTCGATGAGCCATCGCCAGCAGGAATGAATTGGCCCCTTTGAGCGCGATGAAGGCATCGAAACCGCGCTCCAGGAACGATTGCAACGCCCCCAGTCCGGCCAGCTTGGCTGGCCAGTGGCACAGCGACAGCAACTCACGCACCATGCGTTTGCGCACGATGTGATCGAGTCCGCGCCCCAGCCCCAGAATCAGCGCCAGTTGATGACGGCGGTCCGGAGAGTCTTCTGCGTGCGCATAGGCCAGCGCGTAGTGCTGCAGAGTGATCTCCTCATCATCGCGCAGCAACTCGTGTAAATTTTCCAACATGCGTAGATCTAAGCGGTGACTCAAGGCATTCAGTTCGGCAGCGATTGCGACCGTTTCGAGCGCTGCCTCCGGCAATAGCCGAACCAAAATCGGATAGATTTTTTCCACGCTACGGTCCCTGGCGGCGAAATCACCCTCGCCGTACAAGTCACTCAAAAAAAACTCCGACGCTGCGGCATAGCGCGGTGTGCGTCGCAAATCGGCGTAACTAGCCTCCAATCGCCGCGCTTGAAATGCGCGCAATTCGGCTACGCGAGTCGATAGATTGAGCGGATTCTGCTTAGGATCATGGGCCTCGCGATTGTTCACCAGCCACAGCTTAAGGCGCTCCTTGACGAGCTTTGCGGCATACGCTTTGCGTTCAGTTTGGGTGGTTTCCATAGTCGCTTCGAGTCTAACCCGAATATTTCATAAACTTCACGCGCCCTCGCTAGGCCCTTGATCGCCCAGCGACTTTTTCTCAGTCGGGTGTATGAACCACTACACCGCTCCTT
>QIMA01000335.1 GCA_003233535.1 Rhodanobacteraceae bacterium | reverse complement strand
TGGTGACCAGCTCATCGAAGCGGTCGATTCGGAAGCTGCGGTAGTCCTGACGTAGCTCACACCATGCCGCCAGAGTCCAAACACGCCCCCAATAGAACAGGCCCAGCGGCCACAGCGTGCGCACGCTGGGATTACCCTCTTGATCCCTATAACGTGCCGTGAGTTTGCGCCTGTGTTGTGCCGCACGCCGAGCGACCGTCAGATTCTGCCGGCTGTCCGCGTCGTGGGCGAAGGACAGCACCTCCAGACCTTGTGTCCGCAGCTGTGGCCGTAAACGCTGCGGCAGCACCGCATCGACTTTGGCCAGTACCCGTTCCGCCGCTTTACTTAGCGCGTCATCGGCGTAGCCGCTGACCCAAGCTGCGCCCAGTGCCAACGCTTCAAGTTCGTCGCGATCGAACATCATCGGCGGAACCTGAAATCCTGCACGCAGGCTGTAACCAATACCCGCAGCGCCCTCGATTGGAGTGCCTCGGCCCACTAGGTCCGCGATGTCGCGATAGATGGTCCGCTCAGATACGTTTAAGCGTTCGCCGAGTTGGCGCGCCGTACGAACCCGACTGCGGCCCAATTCGACCAACAGTTGAAACAAGCGATCGGCACGACGCATCGGCGGCTCCGCAGGTTGCTACAGAACCAAGCGGCCCCGCAGGATAGCTAATCCTGCCAGACTACTGACAACAGCGCCGAGCACCGCGACAGACTTCCTGCCAACCGGCTGTCACCAGATCAACGCGCAGGACAGCGGGTTCACGTTCTACGCGACGCACCCGGTATCCTTAGCGGCTACGCAGCGAGCGAAATGACTATGCCCAAAGCCCACCTGCTCATCGTCGATGATGAACCCGATATCTGCAGCCTCGTCCAGGAGATCTTGGAGGATGAAGGCTATCAGGTGGCCACTGCCGGAGGCGCTCAGCAGGCGCGTATTGCGGTTCGCGGCGCTCGTCCAGACTTGGTTTTGCTGGACGTTTGGATGCCCGACACCGATGGCATCAGCCTACTCAAGGAGTGGCAACAGCTCGGTTTAAACATGCCCGTCGTCATGATGAGTGGACACGGGACGATTGAGACGGCGGTAGAGGCGACCCGGTTGGGCGCAGTGGATTTTCTGGAGAAGCCGTTGTCGTTGGCCAAACTGCTGGTCACGGTAGACCGCCACCTGGAACTGGTCCGCATGCGCCAGGAGAACGAGGGACTCAAGCGCCAGCGGATGGCGCCGCTAGATCCGCTAGGCGGCAGCCGATTGATGCAGGGTCTGCGCGCGCAGGCCGAGCGCGTAGCGGGTCACGAAACGCCGGTGCTGCTTACCGGTGAACCCGGCAGTGGAAAATCCAATCTGGCCCGCTACCTGCACGCGCACAGTCCGCGCAAGGACGGTCCGTATGTCGAGTTTCAGCCCGGGGCCGTGGAAAAAGCGGGAACCGCAGCGGCCCTGTTCGGCTGCGAGGAAGGCGAGACTGTGCGCTACGGGCTGTTGGAGCAGGCGCGTGGCGGAACCCTATTCATAGACGAGATCACGCAGCTTGATGAAGAGCAACAGCGTCGCTTGGCGAGTGCCTTGTCACGCCTTGTTTACAGCCGCGTGGGCGGCGCCCAGCCGCTGGAATTGGCCGCGCGCGTTGTTGCCGCGAGCTCTCGCGATCTGGAGAAAGAGGTTAGTCAGGGAAAGCTCAACGAGGACCTCTATTATCAACTCAAGGTGGTCCCGCTAAGCGTGCCTGCACTGCGTGAGCGTCCCGAAGACGTTCCAGAGTTGCTCACTTTCTACGCCGATTGGTTTCATACCCAGGAAAGATTGCCTTACCGGCGTTTTGGTATCGCCGCGCAGAATCGACTGCGCCAGCACCCCTGGCCCGGTAACGTCCGCGAGTTAACCAACCTAGTGCAGCGCCTGCTAATAATGGGTCAGGGCGATGAGGTGGACGGCACCGAGGCCGAACAGGCTCTGGGCATGAGCGTAGTCGAGCGACCACCGGCAGACGGTGGCTTTGCGCTGGATCTGAGGATGCCGCTACGCCAAGCCCGTGAGCAGTTCGAGCGCGAGTATTTGCTGCGTCAGCTCAAGGCGGCGCAGGGTAGCGTCGGTAAGCTGGCCAAATTGGTAGGTCTGGAGCGTACGCATCTGTATCGCAAATTGCGCTCGCTTGGGGTTGAGCTCAAAGACTAACGCCGCCAGCGGGGCAGGCTTGACACTGTGTGCGAATGCCCGCGCCAGCCCAAGCATTCCATCCTTTTCGCAGCGCTGCCGAACCGCATCGCTGAGATTGGCAAACGGCAGTCCGTCATCGAACGCTTCAAGCGCGCAAATAATTGCCGCGCGCGCACGCCATCAAACTCCAGGTGTCGATGCGCGTGGGCTGTTTGCCTACTGCGACAAAGCGTCTTCTGTGTGGGCATCGTTTGGTATCTCCGCGAAAGCATCGACCCGCCGAATACAACTGGACGTCTGGCTAGGCGCTGACCGAGTGGCGCTGTATGGGTTGACGCAGCGCAGCATGGTGTTTATGATTTGCCATCATGTACTAACGCGCTAATACACTAATGAAACGCAGAGCACTCACCCCCGAGCCGGCAGCGACTACCGCCGTGCAAGATTTGTCCTTAGCGCTGGCCAAGCTCGATAAGGCAGCCTCTGTGGAGGCATTCCTGCGCGATCTATGCACGCCGGCTGAACTAGAAGCTCTAGCCGATCGCTGGCGCGTAGTGCCGCTACTGATCGAGGGTATGCCGTACCGGGAGATTCATGATCGGACGGCGGTGAGCGTGACCACCGTTGGGCGAATCGCCCGATTCCTCCACGAAGGCTACGGCGGCTACAACGCAGCGCTGGAAAAACTGGGTTTGCTGCACACGAGCGAAGGCTCGATCGCTACTCCCGCTAACAATCAAGGGAAGTTGAGATGATGGGCAGGGACCGCCTGAGAATTGCTATCCAGAAGTCGGGTCGACTCTCGGCAGCATCAATCGAACTGCTGGCGCGAGCCGGGCTTAGTTTTCGGATGAGCCGCGACCGGCTGTTTTGCTTCGGCGAGAGTTTGCCGATCGACTTGCTTCTTGTGCGCGATGACGACATTCCCGGACTGATCCAGCAAGGCGTTTGCGAGGCCGGCGTGGTTGGCCTCAACGTCGCCCGCGAGCACGCTTTGGCCGCCAAGGATTCGGCACCGGCCTATGACGAGCTGATCGATATGGGTTTCGGCGGCTGCCGACTCTGCGTTGCAGTACCTCAAGATGAACAGTGGGACGGCCCAGCGCAGCTTGCCGGTCGGCGCATCGCGACCAGCTACCCGGCCTTGCTGGGTGACTATCTCCAGCGCCAGAACGTGGAAGCCGAGATCGTTGTGCTTAGCGGTTCGGTAGAGATCGCGCCCAAGCTCGGCACCGCTGAGATTATCTGTGATCTGGTCTCCTCCGGCGGCACTTTGCAGGCGAACCAGCTCAAAGAAGTCGCGATCATCCTCGAAAGCAACGCCGTACTGATTGGTACGCGAGCGAGCCTGGCTGACGAGCGCCGTGAGTTGATGGACCTACTGCTGCGCCGGTTGGATGGCGTGCTCAAGATGCGTGAAAGCAAGCTCCTAACCCTCAATACCTCCCGCGAATCGCTGCCGTCCGTGCTCAAGCTCTTGCCTAGCAGCGACCCGCCGACGTCGATGCAGATAGCCGGTAGCGAAGACCGGGTGGTTCTGCAGGTGCTCTGCCATCAAGACATCAGCTGGCACCAGCTCGAAGAGCTCAAACGCGCCGGTGCCGGTCATCTGCTGGTGATGCCGGTAGAGAAGATGCTGGCCTAGTACGGCGTCGCCAAAGACAGAGGAATATAGCGTGAAAACTCCCATACTTCCCCGCTTTGTCTGGGGCAATTTGGACAGCAAGATGCAGCGCATGCTGCTCGCTAGACCGTCGCGCGCCGGCGGTGCAGAGCTCAGCGGGCGAGTCCAGGAAATCATTGATCAGGTGCGCGCTAGCGGCGATGAATGTCTGCGCGAGCTAACGAAGCGCTACGACGGCGTCAGCTTGGAGAGTATTGAAGTCTCGCCAGCCGAGTGGCAAACGGCGGGTGATGCGCTGGATGCAAATCTGAAAGCAGCCATTGTCGGCTCGCGAGAGCGCATCACCCGCTTTCATCAAGCCACTGCCCACGAACCCAAAGCGGTGCAGACTGCCCCGGGCCTGATCTGCGAAAAACTGCCGGTCGCCATCGAACGAGTGGGACTGTATGTGCCCGCGGGATCGGCGCCATTGCCATCCACGGCACTCATGCTCGCGGTGCCGGCCCAACTGGCCCGATGCCCGCAGGTGGTTCTGTGTACGCCGCCAACAAAGGATGGTCGCGCGGACCCCGCCGTGCTCTACGCCGCTCAGCTGTGCGGCGTGCGCCGAGCGTTCAAGGTGGGCGGTGCCCAGGCGATTGCGGCCATGGCCTACGGTACGGCTAGTATCCCGTCGTGCTACAAGATCTTCGGGCCCGGCAACGGCTGGGTCGACGAGGCCAAGCGGCTGGTTAGTCAGGACCCAGAGGCAGCGGCGATCGATCTGCCCGCCGGGCCATCTGAAGTGGTGGTGATCGCTGATGCCGCCGCGATCCCAGACTTCGTCGCTGCTGATCTACTGGCCCAGGCCGAGCACGGTCCGGATTCTCAGGTGCTGCTGGTCAGCGACAGTGCTGAGCTGCTGGATGCGGTGGAAAGCGCCCTCGTCGAACAGCTGGACGACCTGCCGCGAGCGGCCGTCGTTCTCACTGCACTAGCCCACTCGCGCGCCGTCTTAGTCGATGAGCTGGCGACGGCGCTGACGCTGAGCAACGCGTATGCGCCTGAGCACTTGATCCTGCAGATAAGTCAGCCGCGACAGTGGTTGCCGCAAGTGCGCAATGCCGGTTCCGTTTTTTTGGGAAGCTTAACCCCGGAGAGCCTGGGCGATTACGGCTCTGGCACCAACCATGTCTTGCCTACGGGCGGTGCAGCGCGTTACACCGGTGGCGTTAGCGTGGACAGCTTTCAAAAGCAAATGACGGTGCAGGAGGCCAGCGCCGATGCGTTGCGCGAGGTCGGTCCGCAGATCGATCGCCTGGCCCGTGCTGAGGGTCTGGACGCGCATGCGCGTGCCGTCACCAAGCGCCTGCAGTGGTTGGAACGCGAGTCGTCGCGATGAGTCTGCAGCTGGCCCGCCCTGACTTGCTGAGCTTCGTGCCCTACAGCTCGGCACGCCAAGAAGCGAGCGCCGCCGGCGTGCTGCTCAATGCTAATGAATGGCCGTGGGCACCGTTTGCTGGTGGCGAAGGGCTCAATCGCTATCCGCAGCCACAGCCGGCCGAGTTGGTTAACCGTCTGGCGGATATCTACGCCGTTGATCCGGATATGCTCCTGGTCGGTCGCGGTTCCGACGAAGCGATTGACCTTCTGGTGCGCGGCTTTTGCCGACCCGGTATCGACGCCGTTGTCACCAGTCCGCCGACCTTTGGTATGTATCGAGTCAGCGCCCAGCTGCAAGGCGCAGCCGCGGTTGAGGTACCACTGCTGGCAGCGCGCGGTTTTGCCGTGGACGCCGATGCGTTGATCGCTGCGGCGCACTCGGCCAACGCCAAGTTGGTCTTCGTTTGTACGCCGAATAATCCCACCGGACAGCTGGCCGATCGCGCCGACGTTTTGCGCGTGGTCGATGCACTACGGGACCAGGCGCTGGTTGTGGTTGACGAAGCCTATGTCGAATTCGCCGACGCGCCGAGCTATACCGAAGCTATGCACGAGCGGCCGAACTTACTCGTACTGCGGACCCTGTCGAAGGCCTTTGGATTGGCCGCTGCGCGGATTGGAACGCTGGTCGGCGAACCCTCCATCATCGCCTTTGTGCGCGGATTGATAGCGCCGTACCCGATTCCCCAGCCCAGTCTGGTCGCCGCTCTTGCCGGTCTGGATCCGGTCAACGATGAACTGCGTGCTCAGCGGCTCGCACAAACACGGGCTGAGAGAGTACGCATGGCGAAAGAGTTTGAGCAGTCGCCCTGGGTCAGCAAAGTGTGGCGCTCGGATGCAAACTTCTTATGCATCCAGATGCCCGATTCGCAGCGGGTACTGGCTGCGCTGGCCGCATCGAAGGTCATCGTTCGTAGCCTGGCGCGCTATCCCGGACTGGCGGACTGCCTGCGCATCAGCGTCGGCACCAGGGAAGAAAACAGCGCCGCGTTGGCCGCGCTGCAAACGATCAATGCAACCACACAGGACACCGCGGCATGAGCCAGGCACTGAAGCTGCTATTTGTAGATCGCGACGGCTGCTTGATCGAAGAGCCGGCCGACCAGCAGATCGATAGCTTGGCGAAGTTCAGGCTGCTGACGGGCGTGATTCACGCCTTGAAGCGCTTCGTCGATGCCGGCTACGAACTGGTCATGGTCAGCAACCAGGATGGGCTAGGCACCGACAGCTTTCCGGTTGTCGATTTCGAGCCGCCGCAGCAACTGTTGTTGGATATCCTCAGCACTCAGGGCATCGAGTTTCGTGAGCTGCTAATCGATCCGCATTTCCCCGATCAACCCAACGAGACGCGCAAACCGAAGATCGGTTTGGCGCTGCACTACTTGCGCGACGGCCTAATCGATCGCGACTACTCGCTGATGGTGGGTGATCGAGAGACGGACCTCGAGTTCGCGCGCAACCTCGGCGTTGCCGGTTACCGAGTTGGTGATCAGGGGATCAGCTGGGCCGAAGTCGCTCATCAGGTTCTGGATCGGCCGCGCTGCGCAGAGTTCAAGCGCGAAACGCGTGAAACCCAGATCAAGGTCAGTGTCGATCTGGATCGCGAAGCCGATCCGATTGTGAGTACTGGACTGGGCTTCTTCGATCACATGCTGGAACAGCTGGGCAAGCACGGTGGCTTTGCCCTGCAGCTCAGCTGCCGCGGCGACTTGCACATCGACGAACACCACACGGTCGAGGATACGGCGCTGGCGCTGGGCAGTTGTTTACGCAAAGCCCTGGGCGACAAGCGCGGAATCGCGCGCTATGGCAACGCCGTGCCGATGGACGAAACCCTCGTCGAGGTCGCTTTGGACTTATCCGGCCGACCCTGGTTCGAATTCAGCGGCGAGTTCCCGCGCGAACGCGTCGGCGAATTGCCCACCGAGCTGGTGCCGCACTTCTTCCGTTCTCTGGCCGAGACCCTGGGCGCCACGCTGCATCTGAAAGTCAGCGGCGACAACGCCCACCACATGATCGAAGGTTGCTTCAAGGCAGTAGCGCGCAGCCTCCGTCAGGCTTTTGCGCGTCAGGGCGATGTGTTGCCTAGCACCAAGGGGGCGTTGTGAGTCCGAGCGTAGTTCCAGTGGCCAGTGCCAGTGGCCAGAAAAGCCTCCAGCTTCGCCCGGACTTTCCAGATTGCGGGCTGTTACTAACCACTGGCACTGACCACTGGTACTCACTGCGGGCTCCGATTGGGCCTCAGCTTTTCACTCCTAGAGGACGTGTCGAGCATGCCTAAGGTCGTCCTCGTCGATTCCGGCGGCAGCAACTTGGGTTCGGTGCAGGCGGCGCTCGAGCGCTTGGGCGTAAATGCGCCGGTCACCGGTGATGCGGAGCAAATTCGTTCGGCCAGTCACGTCATTCTTCCCGGAGTGGGCGCGGCAGCGGTGGCGATGCAGCGGCTGCGCGAGCAGGGTTTAGTCGAGCTGATTCAGAATCTGCGGCAGCCAGTGCTCGGCGTGTGTGTCGGCATGCAGATTCTCTACGCCTACTCGGAAGAGTCGAATACGCCGTGCCTGGGCGTGTTCCCGGAAACCGTGCGCCGTTTGCGCCCGGCGCCCGGCGTGCGGATCCCGCATATGGGCTGGAACCAGCTTGCCATTTGTAACGAACATCCCATAACACAAGGACTACGGGGCGCGCACGCATACTTCGTCCATAGTTTTGCGGCACCCATCACAGATTCGACGCTGCTCAGTGTCGATCATGGACAATCATTTGCTGCGCTCGTGGTCAGGGGGAACTACCACGGCGCGCAGTTTCATCCGGAGCGTTCGGCTAGTGCCGGAGCTAAGCTACTCGAGAACTTCCTGGGGCTCGAGAGCTGAGTTATGAGGAATGCTATGCGGCTCTATCCGGCTATCGATTTGCGCGGCGGCACCGTCGTGCGGCTCTATCAGGGCGACTACGCGCAAACCACCAAGTACGCCAACGATCCCATCGAACTCGCCCAGGCCTACGAAGATGCTGGGGCCAGCTGGCTACATTTGGTCGATCTAGACGGCGCCAAGGGCGATGCGGGCGAGAATCTCTACGTGTTTGAGGAGATCGCCACCCGCACCGCGCTGCGCCTACAAGCCGGCGGTGGCGTGCGCACTGGCGATGACTTTCAGCGCCTGCAGGACGCCGGGGTGACGCGGGTCGTGATCGGCTCGCTGGCGGTGCGTGAGCCTGAGATGGTGCGTGAATGGTTCGTGCAGCAGGGCAGTGAGAGCATCTGCCTAGCTGCCGACGTGCGCAAGGCCGACGACGGCACCATGCACGTCCAGATTGCCGGCTGGACCGAAGACGGCGCGATCGAGCTGAACGATTTCATTACGCGCTTTCAGGACGTCGATCTGCGCCATGCGCTGTGTACCGACGTGTCACGTGACGGCACGCTGGGCGGTCCCAACGTCGAGCTTTATCGCACCCTGGTCGAGCGCTTCCCCTGGCTGCAGGTTCAAGCGTCTGGCGGCGTGTCCAGTCTGGAGGACTTGAAGGCGTTGGCGGCAGCCCAGGTTGATGGGGCGATCATTGGCAAGGCGCTGCTAGAGGGCCGATTTACCTTAGATGAGGCGGCGGCATGCTTGCCAAACGACTGATACCCTGCCTGGATGTGCGCGACGGGCAGGTCGTCAAAGGTGTGCGCTTTCGCGACCACGTAGTCATGGGTGAGATTCTTGAGTTGGCGCTGCGCTATCGCGGCGAAGGCGCCGACGAACTGGTGTTCTACGACATTACAGCCAGTCCACAGGAGCGCACCGTCGATCGCAGTTGGGTGGAGCGCGTCGCGCGCAGCATCGATATTCCTTTTTGCGTCGCCGGCGGCATTGGCAGCGTCGCCGATGCGAAAGCCGTCCTGCATGCAGGCGCCGACAAGATCAGCGTCAATTCGCCGGCGCTGCAGCGCCCCGAGCTGATCGACGAGCTAGCCAAGGCATTTGGCAGCCAGTGCGTAGTGGTCGGCATCGACAGCTTGGCTGCTGACGACGGCTGGCGCGTCCACCAGTTCACCGGTGATCCCGAGCGCAGCCGCGAATCGGGCCGGCAGACGCTGGCCTGGGTCAAACAAGTTCAGCAGCGCGGGGCCGGTGAAATCGTTCTCAACTGTATGAACAGCGACGGCGTACGCCAGGGCTACGATCTCGATCAGCTCAACGCGGTGCGCGCGTGCTGCGGCGTCCCGCTGGTCGCCTCTGGCGGAGCC
>QIMA01000284.1 GCA_003233535.1 Rhodanobacteraceae bacterium | reverse complement strand
GCACTTTCTACATCCGGTGTCGAACGTACGATTAGCGACTTCGTACGCACTGCCGCCTACGCCCAGGAAGCGGGTTATGACGGCGTTGAGGTGATGGGGTCGGAAGGCTATCTGATCAACCAATTCCTGGTCGAACGAACCAATCGTCGCACCGATAACTGGGGCGGTAGCGTTGAGAATCGACAGCGATTCCCGCTCGAAATCGTGCGCCGTATGCGCAAGAAGGTGGGTCCTAATTTCATCATCATTTACCGCCTGTCGATGTTGGACTTGGTCGAAGGTGGCCAAAGCTGGGAAGAGATCGTGCAGTTGGGGCGCGGCATTGAGGCCGCAGGAGCCACCATCATCAATACCGGTATCGGTTGGCACGAGTCGCGCGTACCCACCATCGTCACCTCGGTACCGCGAGCGGCCTTCGCCTTCGTCACCGAGAAAATGAAATCCGAAGTTTCGATTCCGCTGGTCACTACCAATCGCATCAACATGCCCGCAGTTGCCGAGGAAATCCTGTCCACGGGACAGGCCGATATGGTGTCGATGGCCAGACCACTGCTGGCCGATTCTGACTGGGTGCGCAAGGCCGAGCAGAACCGCGTTGACGAGATCAACACCTGCATCGCCTGCAACCAGGCCTGTCTGGACCACGTGTTTGAGAACCGCCGAGCGTCCTGTCTGGTCAATCCGCGTGCCTGTCACGAGACTGAACTGGTGATTGAACCCACCACCAAAGCGCAGCGCTTCGCGGTGATTGGTGCAGGTCCAGCCGGACTAGCAGCGGCGACCACGCTGGCTGAGCGCGGCCACACGGTGACCATCTTCGATGCGGCCAGCGAGATCGGCGGACAGTTCAACATGGCCAAGCTGATCCCCGGCAAAGAAGAGTTCGCCGAGACGCTGCGCTATTTCCGCACCATGCTCAGCAAGCTGGGCGTCGAGCAACGCCTGGGCCAGCGAGTTGGTCCGGAGCAGCTGTCCAAGGACGACTACGATCAGGTCATCGTTGCCACCGGCGTTACCCCGCGCCAGCTGCGATTGGACGGCATCGATCACCCTAAAGTACTCAGCTACGTTGATGTCTTGGCCGGCGCGGCCGAGGTTGGCAAACGCGTTGCGCTGATCGGCGCTGGCGGCATCGGCTTCGACGTTGCCGAGTTCCTGGTGCAGGCCAAGCCGTCGCCCACCGTGCAGCCCAATCAGTGGCTGGAGGAATGGGGTATCGACCCCGAACTCAAGGCCCGCTCGGGAATTGAAGGCGTCAAAGCGCAACCCTCGGCACCCGAACGCGAAGTCTGGCTGATGCAGCGCTCGCCAGGGCGCCCGGGTAAGCGCTTGAACAAGACCAGCGGCTGGGTGCACCGCGCCACGCTCGCGCACAAGCAGGTCAAGATGCTTGGCGGCGTTGAGTACAAGCGCATTGACGATGATGGTCTGCACGTTCTCATCGACGGTAAACCGGAGATTTTGCCGGTCGATAACGTGGTGATCTGCGCCGGCCAGCAGCCCAATCGTAAGCTCGCCGATGACATCAGCGAACACGGATTCACCGTCCACGTGATAGGTGGCGCAGATGTTGCTTCAGAGCTGGATGCCAAACGGGCTATTGATCAATCGACTCGGTTGGCTGCGGAGCTCTAACAAATGCGCAGCGGCGGTGTGCGCCGCTGCTAGTCTATGCGTCGACGTATAGCCACTGCGAGCATCTATGAGCGACGAAAGCGAACAGAGTTTACCCGATGCGCTTACGCTCAACGCGACTGAAGCGCGCGTCCTGGGTGTGCTGGTCGAGAAGCAATCGACGACGCCAGACACTTACCCGCTCACCGTCAACAGTCTGATGAGCGGCTGTAATCAAAAGACCAATCGCGATCCAGTAATGCACTTGGAAAGCGGCCAGATTGGCCACGCGCTGCGGCAAATGGCTGAGCGCGGGCTAGTCCGCCAAGTTTACGGCGCCCGTGTCGAGCGCTGGGAGCATCTATTCGACGATGCCTACCAGCTCACCAGCCGCAAACGCGGCCTGCTGGCTGTGCTCATGCTGCGCGGACCGCAGACCCTGAATGAGCTGCTGATGCGCTGCGAACGCATAGCCGCTTTCCCCGGGCTGGAGCATGTCAAAGACGAGTTGGATCGTTGGATAGAGCGCGAGCCGCCTCTGGCGGTTCATTTGGGTCGTGCGATCGGTCAGCGCGAAGATCGCTACATGCATTTGCTCTGCGGGGCAGTCGATCCAGCGGAATATGCGCGCAGCGCGGCCGCAGACCACGAACCGCGCACGAGCGGCGGACTGAGCGCCCGTGTCGAGGCGCTGGAACAAACCATTGCAGCGCTTGAGGCCAGACTGACTCAGCTGGAGTCCGAGTAGCTCAAGCGGCCAACAGGACGCCTAGCCCGGCTGTTTCATAAACTTCACGCACCCTCGCGACGAACGTTCATGAAACTCCGGGCTAGCTGCTTTGCAAATGAGCGTCGATACGCTCAATCAGCACCGGCACCACCCAGCCCGGCATGTAGTGACCGAGTTTGGCGATTCGGTGGGTGCTTGCGTGCGGTATCAACTTCGCCAAGTGGTCCATCGCCGCAATCTGCACTAGCGGGTCCAACTCACCGTGGATCAACGTCGTTGGGCAGCGGATTTGCGCCACTTCTGCACTGCGATCAGGGTCAGAGAGTACGGCCAGCAACTGCCGGGCTGTGCCGGCAGGTTGATAGGAACGCGCCAGCGCGCCTCGCAGGCGCTCGCGCATTGCTCGCTTCTCGTCTTCGTCAGTGAGACAGCCGATCACTTCAAACAGACCCGCAAAGTGCTCAATCTGTGACTCAACGGACGCGGACTTTTTCGGTCTCGCCAGAAACTTCGGCAGCACCGAAAGCTTCGCCCAAGGCGCTGTTCGAGGACCGGCATTGGACATAATCGAAACCAGCGAGCGCACTCGCTGCGGCGCGCGGAAGGCGATTTTTTGGGCGACCATGCCACCCAGACTCACGCCAACCAAATCGAACCGCTCCAGCTCCAACGCGTCGGCCAAAGCGATGGTGTCGGCAGCCATGTCGTCCAGTGTGTAGGCCGCTCGCACCGGCCGATGCAGCAAATAGCGCAGCATGGATCTGCCCATCGACTGGGTCGGCTGCAGTTGGCCGCTACCGGACAAGCCGATATCGCGATTGTCGAACACAATAACCTGGTGACCGCGAGCGAGAAGGCCATCAACTAAGCCCACCGGCCAAGCCACCAACTGCATGCCCAGACCCATCACCATCATGATCGGCCGATTGGCTGGGTCGCCGTGCCGCTCGTATTCTAGATGTAAGCCGCGCTGCGGCAGTTCTATACGTGCCATCAGGGCGCGATGTAATCGGCCAAGCGCTTTTCGTGCGGATCACGATAGAACACGCCGCGCCAGCCGCTGCGGCTAAAGCGCTGCCAGTTGCCCTCTTCCTGAGCCAGTCGGTCGGCAATCGCCCAAAGTACGGCCGGATTAGCGCCCATACCCAGATGCGTGGCACTGATCTCGATATTTTCGTATAGCGGATGTTCGGGGGTCAAACTCATTTGCCAAGCGACGACGCCGTCGGTCTTGGACATGATCGAAGTCATCGGCACTTTCGGCGGAGCGGTAAGCACTGCATGCAGTGCTGGATCATCCGCCTTGAGCCCGCTGACCAGCTCAAACACCCGCCAAGCATTAGTGTGCCTTGGGTCGCCGCCATGTGGCGAACCCAGCGTGATAACGCTGCGAATCTCATCCGGCATGCGCGTGGCCAAGGCCCGGGCCATCGAACCGCCCAGCGACCAGCCGAGCAGGCTGACGGACTTTTGATGCTCGTCGGTCAGCCGATTAATCGTGTCTATGAGGTTTTGTACGACGTGATCCTGCGGACCAACGTTGAATCCTTGCGCCCACGGGTAAGTGGCGTAATCGAGTTGCTCAAGCAAGCGGCGCAGCGGCCAAGTCGTCGAATCGTTCGCGATCAGACCCGGCAAGACCAGCACCGGGTGGCCATCACCTTTGGGCGCCCTGCGCAGCATCGGCCAGGACATGAAGTAGGCGCCCCACTCGAAAATCGCGCGGCCTTCCATAGCCATCAACAGCGCCGAGGGTGCACGCTGCGAGGACGTCTGCGGCGGCAGTGGCGCCGCCTCTACATCAGCGTACATACGCTTGCTCCGTTTGTTCTCCGCCATAGGCGTTTGCCTTCCGTTGGACTCGCTGCATCGCGTAACGCGACCGGTTCTTAAGCTGACTCTGCATTGGCGCGCTTACTCAATCCATCCGACAATTGATCTAGGGCCTTCTCCAGCCCACGAGCCAAACCGTCCAGCTTCGGCACCTGATCGCGGCTGGCGATTAGTCCGAAGTCCAGTGAGTTTCTATAGCTGTGTAGTGTGAAATTCAAGGCCAGACCGTGAGTTACGATCGAAACCGGGTATAAATGTTGCAGTTCGCAGCCGGCCAGATACAGCGGAATTGGCGGCCCAGGCACGTTGGAAATCACCACATTGGCCAGCGGCGGCAGGCGCTCGGAGACCTTACCCATAGCCCAGAGCCGGCTCAGTCCGGTCGCCCACAGCGGCGCAGCAAAACCGGGAAAGTCCGTCGGTATCAGGTGTTTGTAGGTGTTCAACCGGTCTTTGATGCCGCGGGTGGCTGCGTTGATGACCCGCAGGCGCTCAACCGGATCGGCAAGGTTCGTGGCCAAACTGCATTGGACCATCGAAGCTTGATTGTTCGCCTCATCATCGCCTTCGGTGCGCAGCGATACCGGCATAGCGACAATCAGCGGCTCTTCAGGCAGCTCACCGCGGCGTTTGAGATAATCACGCAGGGTGGCGCCTACCAACTCTAAGACGACATCGTTGAGCGACACACCGTTCGCTTTGGCTAGCTGTTTAACGCGATCAAGCGGCAGTGAGAACATCGCGAAACTCCGCTCGGCGCCAATCTGCGCATTAAACGGCGTCTTCGGCGCGATCAGGATGGCTTCTTTCAGGCGCTCAGGCAGAGTGCGTAGCTCACCGATCCCGGACGCGGCGACCTTGATCGTCTCGGGAACTGCTCTGAGTAGCCGGGAGAACTGATCGAATACCGAGCGCGCGCCTGCCTGGGCCACATCACGCTTACGCGTGCGTTCCTCCGCGACGGGCTCAGGTGCATGGCGATGAGGCGGAATTCGGGGTTCCAAATCCAACATTAGCTTGGCCAGCGCGACACCGCCCTGCCCGTCCAACAGCGCATGGTGAATTTTCGTATAAAGAATGGGTTGGCCCGAGTGATGCCCTTCAATGACGTAAAAACGCCATAGCGGCTTATCTCGCGGCAATTGCTCGGAATGCAGTTTGGCAATCAAGTTTTGCAGCGCCGTATCGCTGCCCGGCGCACGTAGCTTGCGCTTGAGGATGTGCTCCTCAAGGTCGATGCTGTCGCGATCGACCCAAACCGGATGCGCCAGATCGAGCGGCGTCGGCTGCAGTACCCGGCGCAGCGCCTTAGCCGCAGGCATGCGCTCAGCGATCAGGTTCATAACCGACTCGTGGAAATCGTATCCACGTTTGCGTGGTTTGGTAAGCAGCAGACAGCTACCGACGTGCATCGGCGTACCCAGCCCTTCCAAATAGAGGAAGCTGGCGTCTAATCCTGACAACGACTTAATTCGGTCTGCCACGGCAATTCCTTGAAGAGATCGAGCGAACTATAGATGAGCAGAGAAGAACGCTGTTGTGCGCTGCAGCATTAACTCTACGGGGTCGAACTTATGGCTCAGCGTAATCAAACATTCGCCGCCATCAGCTCCACGCGCCACCAATTGCACTACCTCATCTAGGACAACCAAACGCCAATCTGGGAAGGCACGCGAGTGCAGATTCGGGAGTGCGTGAAGTGTTCGTTGTGGACCTAAGCCGACAGATTGACGGCGGAACCGTGAAGTCCAAACAGCGATTGAGCATTCTACGGTGACCCGCTTGAAGTTGAGCAAGGAACTGCTGCTAAGCCTCAAGACCAAGCAAATCAGCCACGCAAATCAGCGCCGTAGACCCTGCAAAAAAACGGCTCGGCAGTAGCCGACCCGTTTGTGTAGTCACGCTGGAAAGCAGCGCTAGCCGTTGGCGACGTCGGCAAACTGCTCTTCTTCGGTCGATCCCTTCAGCGCGGTGACCGATGAATCGGCACCAGCAATCACCTGGGTGACCTGATCGAAGTAGCCCGTACCGACTTCGCGCTGATGGCGGGTGGCGGTGTAGCCCTCGGCCTCGGCGTCGAACTCGGCAGTTTGCAGTTCCACATAGGCGCTCATCTGACGCGCTTTGTAGCCCTTGGCCAGCTGGAACATGGAGTGGTTCAGGGCGTGGAAACCAGCCAGAGTAATGAACTGGAACTTGTAGCCCATCTTTGCCAGTTCGCGCTGAAACTTGGCAATCGTGGCGTCGTCCAGATACTTCTTCCAGTTGAAGCTGGGAGAGCAGTTGTAGGCCAGCATCTTGCCTGGGTACTTGGCGTGAATGGCGTCGGCGAATTGCTGAGCAAAGCCCAGGTCCGGATGACCGGTCTCGCACCAGATCAGGTCGCAATACGGCGCATAGGCCAATCCGCGAGAAATCGCCTGTTCCGGCCCAATGCGGGTTTTGTAGAAGCCTTCGACGGTGCGCTCACCGGTGCAGAAGGGCTTGTCATTGTCGTCCACGTCACTGGTCAACAGGTCGGCACCGAGGGCGTCGGTGCGAGCGACGATAATCGCCGGCACGCCCATGGTGTCGGCGGCCAAGCGCGCGGCAACCAGTTTTTGTACGGCTTCGCGAGTCGGCACCAACACTTTACCGCCCATGTGACCGCACTTCTTGGCGCTGGCCAGCTGATCTTCCCAGTGCACGCCAGCGGCGCCGGCTTCGAGCATGTGCTTCATCAGTTCGAAAGCGTTCAGCACGCCGCCGAAACCCGCTTCAGCATCCGCTACGATCGGCTGCAGCCAATCCTGGCTGTCGTCGCCTTCGGCGTGACTAAGCTGATCAGCACGCAGCAGCGCATTGTTGATACTGCGGACCACGTTGGGCACCGAATCGACCGGATACAGCGACTGATCCGGGTACATCGTACCCGCCGTGTTGGCATCAGCAGCAACCTGCCAGCCGGACAAATAGATAGCCTTCAGACCCGCCTTGACCTGCTGCATGGCCATGTTGCCGGTCAGCGCGCCGAGGGCGTTCACCCAGTCTTCGGTGTTCAAAGAGCGCCAGAGTTTCTCCGCACCGAGCTTGGCGAGACTATGCTCAACCGGAACCGTGCCGCGCAGGCGGACAACGTCAGCGGCGCTGTAGGGTCGTTCTACGCCTTGCCAGCGCGGGTTGTCACGCCAGTCTTGTTCCAGCCCAGCAGCGCTCATATAAGCCATCTTATGCTCTCTCTCTAGCTAGCAGCCGGTCATAGGCCGGCAGGGTCAGGAAGGTTGGGAATTGATCACTGCTGACCATTTCCCACAGGAGTTCCGCTGCCTCGTCGAGGTCGGTCTTGTTCATGCCCAGCGCACTATCCATGCGCACGAGTATGGTAAGTTCTTGCTTGAGCCATTGCTCTAGAAGCGGCAGATCAAGAGTGATATCGGAATCGGTTTTGGCGCCGGTGCGCGCCCACTGCCACAGCTGAGCACGGGAAATCTCAGCGGTAGCGGCGTCTTCCATCAAATGATGGATCGGCACGCAGCCGTTGCCGGATAGCCAGGCCGCCAAATAGACGATGGCCACTTCAATGTTGTTGCGCACGCCGGCCTCAGTGATCGTGCCTACCGTCGGCTCGATCAACTGTGCCGCCTGAGTACTGACGTCTAACCGCAGCTTGTCCATTTGGTTCTGGCCGGACATAGCGCGATCGAAAATCTCTTCGGCGATCGGCACCAATGCCGGATGGGCGACCCAGGTGCCGTCATGACCGTCGCCAGCTTCGCGCTCCTTGTCCGCGCGCACCTTAGCCATTGCTGCCTGATTGGCCGCCTCATCACCCTTGATCGGGATCTGCGCTGCCATGCCGCCCATGGCGAACGCGCCACGTCGGTGGCAAGTCTTGATCAACAGCTGCGAGTAGGCGCACAGGAACGGCGAGTTCATCGTCACCTGTCCACGCTCGGGCAGGACCCGGCTGGAATCGGTCTGGAATGCGCGGATGTAGCTAAAGATATAGTCCAAGCGGCCGCAGTTGAGGCCGACGATGTGATCACGCAACTCGTAGAGAATCTCGTCCATCTCGAACACTGCAAGGATGGTTTCGATCAAAATGGTGCATTTAATCGAACCGCGCGGCAGATCTAACGCCGTCTCGGCATGATCAATCACCAGATTCCATAGCCGCGCTTCCAGGTGCGACTCCAGCTTAGGCAGATAAAAATATGGCCCAGTTCCTCGCGCCAGCTGTTCTTTAGCGTTGTGGAATACGAACAGCCCAAAATCGAACAGCGCTCCGGGGATCGGCTGGCCGTCGAGCAGCACGTGCGCTTCGGGCAGATGCCAACCGCGCGGGCGGACAAGAAGGATCGCCGGCTTCTCACTTAGGCTGTACTGCTTGCCTTTGTCATTGGTGAAGTCGATCTGCCTGCGCACCGCGTCGTGCATGTTCTGCTGACCGTGCAGCAAGTTGCTCCAGGTGGGTGCGTTGGAGTCTTCAAAGTCCGCCATGAACGTACGCGCGCCAGAATTGAGCGCGTTGATCACCATTTTGCGGTCGACTGGCCCAGTAATCTCGACGCGACGATCCAATAGATCGGCCGGAATCGGCGCGACCTTCCACTCGCCTGCGCGAATCGCGGCGGTCTCGGCAAGGAAGTCGGGCAGTTCACCGGCGTTGAGTTGCGTTTGCCGCTCGCTGCGGCGGCGCAACAAAAGATCACGTTCTGCGCTGAAGCGATCGGCCAATTCGGCGACGAAGGCGAGCGCTTCAGGGCTCAGCATCGATTCGGTGCCGGCCGGGGCGGGCAAGGTCAAGCTCAAGCGCTCAGCGGCGCCACTACGGGAGGAATTGGACACGCGCGGGGTCCTTGTTACAAACGAGAGAATGCCAAACCCAACTACGCCCTCCCGCGTTTTTGGGTTCAGATGATTACCGACCTAGGGTACCCAGGATTGGTGCGCTGCGGCAACTGCTTCAAGGGCTGAGAAGAGCAGTCCGGCGGTTTGTCTCCGGGGCTTGCACTCGATTGGCTAGCAATCCCCATGAACCCGGGTCCTCATCAGCCAATCCCAATAGTTTCGGGGTGCCCACCCTCAGCCCTCAGTCCTCAGCTCTCAGCCTTAAAAACTAAAACACACTAACCCCCGCCTCGGCCGCAAACAGCTCCAACGCCTTGGTTCCGGCCAGTGAATTACCTGACGGGCCCAAAGCAGGCGACCAGACGCATAGGCTCATGCGACGTGGCACGGTGGCAAGGATTCCGCCGCCGACGCCGCTCTTGCAGGGCAACCCGATAATGAAGGCGAACTCGCCCG
>QIMA01000208.1 GCA_003233535.1 Rhodanobacteraceae bacterium | reverse complement strand
TAGTGGTTCATACACCCGACTGAGGAAAAGTCGCTGGGCGATCAAGGGCCTAGCGAGGGCGCGTGAAGTTTATGAAATTCCGGGCTAGGCAACTCAACTGATTTCATCCCTTTTCGTTGGGCGTGGTCACTCGATTCGCTGGACTAGCTCTCGAACATTCGGTTGCTGGCGCTCTAGTTGACTCTGATTAACCATCACGGTACGTCCAACTACGTGCCTTCCCCTACGAAGTCATTCGCTCAAAAAAGCTCTTCGCCCTGTCCAGCCAGCCCTGGCTCTGCGGGCTGTGTGTACCGGCGGTTTCGGAGCCGGTGAAGGTAGCTTCAAGTTCGGCCATTAGCTCTTTTTGCTGTTTGCTCAACTTCACCGGCGTCTCTACCGAGACACGGCAAAGCAGGTCGCCGGTGCGGTGACTACGGACCGACTGTATGCCCTTGCTGCGCATGCGAAATACCTTGCCGCTTTGCGTTTCCGCCGGGATTTTCAAAACCGCGCTGCCGCCGAGCGTAGGCACCGTCAATTCCCCGCCCAGGGCCGCTGTGGTCATGCGGATGGGAATGTCGCAGTACAGATCGTCGCCTTCACGCTTGAAGATCTCGTGATCACGGACCCGCACTTCGACGTACAGATCACCAGATGGAGCGCCGCTGGGTCCGGCTTCGCCTTCGCCAGATAAGCGAATGCGATCGCCGCTGTCGACGCCCCCGGGAATCTTCACATTCAGCGCACGCTCGGTTTCCGTGCGCCCTTGGCCTGCGCATTCTTCGCAGGGGTCGGCAATGGTCTGGCCGCTGCCGCCGCAGTTGGGGCAGGCCTGCTGGACCGAGAAAATCCCGTTTTGTACACGGACCCGGCCGTGCCCGGCGCAGGTGCCGCAGGACTGGGTACGACCACTGGTCGAACCGGAGCCAGCGCAGTGGACGCAGCGCACCAGCGTGGGAATGTGTATCTCGCGATCGACGCCGATAACGGCCTCTTCCAGCGCCATTTCCAGCACGAAGCGCAGATCGGATCCGCGCCGCGGTCGGCCGCGACCGCCACCGAAGATGTCGCCGAACAAGTCGCCAAACAGATCGCCCACATCGGCGAAGCCGGGACCGCCGCTGCCTGGGCCACCGCCACTGGCGAAGGCGGCGTGACCGTGTCGGTCATAAGCGGCACGCTTCTGCGCATCGCCGAGCACTTCGTAGGCTTCCTTGGCCTCTTTGAAGTGCTCTTGCGCTTCGGCGTTGTCAGGGTTTCGATCAGGATGGTGCTTCATTGCCAAGCGACGAAATGCCTTCTTCAGCGCCTCGCCACTGGCACCGCGGTCCACGCCGAGCACCTCGTAATAGTCCCTCTTACTCATTCCCTGATCCCTGATAAATCACTAGCTGCGCGTCGATTAAGCGCCGCACCCGACAAACGCCGGGCCTGATAAAAGCCAAGGGCCCGAGGCGCCCAATGGCACCCCGAACCCCGTGAATGATGAGCGGCGCGCTAACCCGGATATTTCATGAACATTCTGCTGCGGACGTTCATGACACTCCGGGTTGCGCCGCTATCGACCTACTTTTTGTCGTCGACTTCGGTGAACTCGGCGTCGACCACGTCGTCCTGCACGCCTGCACTGGCATCGGCACCCGCCTCGCCAGCCGCATCTGGGCCCGGCTGAGCCTGGGCTGCCTGCAGACTTTGCGCTGCTTCGCCCAGAGCCTGCGTCTTGGCCTCAATCTTGGCCTTGTCGTCGCCCTTCATCGCCCCATCCAACTCGGCAATTGCCGTCTCGATAGCCGCGATCTGACTACCATCGATTTTGTCGCCGGCTTCGGTGATTGCCGAACGCGTCGCGTGCAGCAGCTGATCGGCTTGGTTGCGCGCACCCACCAGCTCGTGGAACTTCTTATCTTCCTCGCGATGCAGCTCGGCGTCGTCGACCATGCGCTGAATCTCTTCCTCGCTCAGACCAGAACCGGCCTTGATCTCGATGCGCTGTTCCTTGCCCGTCTTCTTGTCCTTAGCGGAGACGTGGAGGATGCCGTTAGCGTCGATGTCGAAAGTGACTTCCACCTGCGGCATACCGCGCGGCGCCGACTCGATGCCGGCTAGGTCGAACTTAGCCAGTGACTTGTTGAAGCGGGCCTGCTCGCGCTCGCCTTGGAGCACGTGCACGGTCACCGCGTTCTGATTGTCCTCGGCGGTCGAGAAAGTTTGGCCGGCGCGGGTCGGGATGGTGGTGTTCTTCTCGATCAGCTTGGTCATGACCGCGCCCATCGTCTCGATACCCAGCGACAGCGGGGTCACGTCCAGCAGCAGCACGTCTTTGACGTCGCCGGCCAGCACGCCGCCCTGAATCGCGGCACCGATGGCCACGGCTTCGTCTGGATTAACGTCTTTACGCGACTCTTTAGCAAAGAACTCGGTCACCGCGCGCTGCACAGCAGGCATGCGGGTCATACCGCCAACCAGGATCACCTCAGCGATGTCGCCTACCTTGACGCCGGCATCATTGATCGCGGTACGGCACGGCTCAATGGTGCGCTTGACCAGATCCTCAACCAGCGACTCCAGCTTGGCTCGGGTCAGCTTCAGGTTGAGATGCTTAGGACCGCTCGCGTCGGCGGTAACGTAAGGCAGATTAACGTCGGTCTGTTGCGAGGTACTGAGCTCGATCTTGGCCCGCTCAGCGGCATCTTTAAGACGCTGCAGGGCCAGCGGATCCTGACGCAGGTCGATGCCCTGCTCTTTCTGAAACTCTTCGACCAGCCAATCAATGATGCGGTAATCGAAATCCTCACCACCTAAGAAGGTGTCGCCGTTGGTCGCCAACACTTCGAACTGCTTCTCACCGTCAACATCAGCGATCTCGATGATCGACACGTCGAAGGTACCGCCGCCCAAGTCGTAGACCGCAATCTTGCGATCGCCGGTGCCCTTCTTGTCCAGCCCGTAAGCCAGCGCAGCCGCAGTCGGCTCGTTGATGATGCGCTTGACGTCCAAGCCGGCGATACGGCCGGCATCTTTGGTCGCCTGACGCTGAGAGTCATTGAAGTAGGCCGGCACGGTGATCACCGCTTCGGTCACGGCCTCACCCAGGTAGTCCTCGGCAGTCTTCTTCATTTTCATCAGCACTTTGGCTGAGATTTCCGGCGGAGCAACGGCTTTGCCGCCGGCTTCTACCCAGGCGTCACCATTCTCATGCTCGACGATGCCGTAAGGCACCAAGCCGATGTCCTTCTGCACTACCTTCTCGCTGAACTTGCGACCAATGAGCCGCTTAACAGCGTGCAGGGTGTTCTTCGGATTGGTGACCGCTTGGCGCTTGGCGGACGCACCGACCAGCACTTCAGCGTCTTTGGTAAAGGCAACCACGGACGGCGTCGTGCGATCGCCCTCTGCGTTCTCGATCACTTTGACCGAATTGCCTTCCATGACTGCGACGCAGGAATTGGTTGTCCCCAAATCGATACCGATGATCTTGCCCATGTGTATACCTCGTTGCTCAATGCTTGAATGCTTGGGGGCGTTGTTCGCCCTGATGTGCTGGTAGATGGGGGTGGGATCGAGAATTCACAATCCCTGCGCACCCAAATTGACCTGGGATCTGCTGCCTTAGCCTTCGACCGCCTTGCTGACGACGACCATCGCCGGGCGCAGCAGACGCTCATGCAGCCGATAGCCCTTCTGGAAGACCTTCACCACGGTGTCCGGCGCATATTCTTCGCTGGCTTCAGTGGCCATCGCTTGATGCAGCTCTGGATCGAAGGGGTGCCCCATTGGATCGACCACTTCCACGCCCTGACTGGTCAGCAGCTTGGCCAACTGGCTCAAGGTCAGCGCCTTGCCTTCCTTAATCGACTCGATACTCGCGCCCGGTTGCTCAGCCGCTTCCAAACCACGCTCTAGATTGTCGGCAACCTGCACTAGCTCGCTGAGGATGCGTTCGGAGCCGAACTTGCGCGCCTGCTCCATATCCCTCGCTGCGCGCTTGCGCTGATTCTCCATATCGGCCTGATTGCGCAGCAACTCTTCTTCCAGGGTCTGCACTCGCTCGGCGAGCATGAGTCGCTCAGCGGCAATACCGAGCTCTTCGGAGTCGATTTCGTGTTCGTTCTCTTCTTCTGGTGTGTCAATCGATTGCATGGGTATTCACCTAAATTTCTCGTTTCATCCGCAACGGTAAGGTCCGCTGCCCGTTTTTCGAGGGTTTGAGCTGTAGATTTGTGCCTTGCAGGATTAGGCGCGGCGCAGATCGATGTTCAAAGCGCGGCCCAAGGAAGCCGCAGTTGCCTCGACGATCGGGATCACCCTCTCATAGGACATCCGCCGCGGACCAATTACGCCAAGCACGCCCAACTGCTCGCCTACTTGATACGGCGCGGTAACCACCGAGCACGAGCCCAGTGCGTTCATTCCGCTTTCCTCACCGATAAACAATCGCACCTGCTCGGCGTTGTTGCTGCGCTCAAGCAAATGCAGCAAGGCGTGCTTCTCATGGAAAGCCTGGAACAAATCGCGGACACGGCCCAAATCGTCCATATCGCGATGTTCAAGCAGGGTTTGCTCCCCGGCCATCATCATCGGCTCTGCACCATCGTCATCAAGTACGCTCTCAGCCGCACCCACCACCGCACTAGTCGCCTGATCAATGGCACTTCGAGTCTCTTTGAGATCTCCGATTAGGCGTTTACGCGCCTCCGGCAGGGTCAGCCCGGAGAGCTCGCGATTGAGTGCCCGCGCCGCGCGGGCTACGTCGCGGGAGCTGAATTCGTGGTCAGTACGGGCAATTCGGTTTTGTACCTCGCCGTTGCGAAACACCAAAACGACCAACACCCTGCGCTGACCCAACGGCAGGAACTCAACCTGAGACAGGGCCTGTTCCTCACGTCGCGGGCAACGCACCAAGCTCACGCAGTGGGTCAGTCCGGAAAGCATCTCAGCCGTGGTACGCAGCGCTTGGCGCGGCTCGGTGCAGCGTTGCAGGGTCGCATCAATGCGCTCTAGCAGCGACTGCGGCACCGGCTCCATCTGCACCAAGGCGTCGACAAAAAGCCGAAAGCCCTGAGTCGTCGGCACTTTTCCAGCCGAGGCGTGCGGAGCAGTGACTAGTCCCTGCTCTTCCAACTGCGCCAACACGTTGCGCACGGTTGCCGAACTCAAGTCCAGGCCACACTCGCGCGCCAGCGTCGCCGAGCCAATCGGCTCGCCACCGCGAATGTATTTCTGAACAAGATCGTGCAGCAGCTTGCTGGCACGCGGATCTAGTGGATTCTGCATTAGCTAGTCGAAACACCGCAACAGCCTGTTTAGTGGGGGCCGATTGCGCGCTTGCAAGGGGAATGGCCAGCGTGGAGTCGTACATTTTGTGAGCAGTGTTGCCGATGGATACGGCTCTGAGTCTAGGCGCGAGTTGCCGGCATAGCACCGCTCCGGCTGCGACTAGCCCGGATATTTCATGAACTCGCGCGATGCTCGCGCAGGACATTGATTGCCCAGTGGTTTTTCACAGTGTTTTTCAAGAAAGGGAGCGGTTATGAAACTCCGGGCTAGCAACGTGCCAGCAACGCCACCCCTGGCTCAGCGCGTCAGCAGGCTGAGCGGCACGATGATCGTTAGCGCCAGCAACAGCACGATGGCGGCTGCATTAATCAGCATCATCGCCGGTCGCTCACGCAACGCATCCCAAAAGTTCGGTGCAGTTCCGTCAGCTATCTCTTGGGCGCGCTGTGCTTGCGCCTGCTCAGCACGAGCGCGCTGGTACGTATCCATCGCCGCTCGTGCCCGCGGATAGTCATCGGCATGCTTAAGCCACAGACCGCCGGATGAGATCCCCCAGCGCCCAGGCTGAGTTTCGTACCACTGGTAGCTATCGGCCTCTAGCCAAGCGCGAACTTCGTCGACTTCATCGTCGGGCACGTGACGCAAATTGAGGAGTAGTTTTGCCATTCGCCTAGCATAGTGCATTGGCGATTGCTTGCTGCACTGAGTCAAGCGATCGAAGTGCCGCTTCCCGATCGATTCATCCGGTTCTCGACCAATGCCGGCACCACGCCGGGATCGGCGAGCGTCGAGGTGTCGCCGAGTTGATCGTGCTCATTGGCCGCAATCTTGCGCAGTATCCGGCGCATGATCTTGCCCGAGCGGGTCTTCGGCAGGCCAGGCGCCCACTGGATGTGATCCGGCGTCGCGATTGCGCCGATTTCCTTGCGCACCCAACTGCGCAGTGCCAAGCGCAATTCTTCGGAGGGCTCTACGCCGCGATTAACAGTGACGTAGGCATAAATACCCTGCCCCTTGATCTCGTGCGGACAGCCGACCACCGCTGCTTCGGCCACGTCTGGGTGAGCGACTAGCGCACTCTCCACCTCGGCGGTCCCCATGCGGTGCCCTGAAACGTTGATGACGTCGTCTACGCGACCGGTAATCCAGTAGTAGCCCTCCTCATCGCGCTTGGCGCCGTCACCGGTGGTGTACATACCTTTGAAGGTCGTGAAGTAGGTTCCGATAAAGCGCTGCGGATCACCAAAAATGGTCCGCATCTGGCCCGGCCAGCTATCGAGCAGGACCAGATTGCCTGCACAAGCACCCTCCAACACGTTGCCTTCGTTATCGACAATCGCCGGGCGCACGCCGAAAAATGGCTTGGTCGCCGAACCAGGCTTGAGTTCAGTCGCCCCAGGCATCGGCGTAATCATCATGCCGCCGGTTTCGGTCTGCCACCAGGTGTCGACAATCGGGCAGCGGCCGCCGCCCACCACCTTGTGATACCACTGCCAGGCCTCCGGGTTGATCGGCTCGCCGACCGAGCCGAGCAATCGAATGCTGGATCGCGAACAGCGCTTGACCGGCTCCTCGCCCTCGCGCATCAGCGCGCGGATCGCGGTCGGCGCGGTGTAGAACAGACTCACCTGATGTTTATCGACCACCTGCCAGAAGCGGCTCACGTCTGGATAGTTAGGCACGCCTTCGAACATCACTGTAGTGGCGCCGTTGGCCAGCGGCCCGTACAGCACGTAGCTGTGCCCGGTCACCCAACCAACATCAGCGGTGCACCAAAAGACGTCGTTTTCGCGGACGTCGAACACCGTCTCAAAGGTGTAGGAGACGTAGACCAAATAGCCACCGGTGGTGTGCAGCACACCCTTGGGTTTGCCGGTAGAGCCGGAGGTGTAGAGGATGAATAGCGGGTCTTCAGCGCTCATCGGCTCCGGTTCACAAACGCGGGTCTGAGCCTCCAGCTGATCGTGCCACCAGCAGTCGCGATCGTTGTCCCAAGCCACGGGTCGGCCGGTGCGGCGAACGACCAGTACGCTGCGCGCGAAATCAATCCCTGGATGTTGCAACGCCTCATCCACATTGGCCTTTAGCGGAATGTGCTTGCCGCCGCGCACGGCCTCATCGGCGGTAATTACGACTTCGGAGTGACAATCGATAATCCGACCAGCCAACGCGTCGGGTGAGAAGCCGCCGAACACGACCGAATGAATCGCGCCGATTCGAGTACAGGCCAGCATCGCCACCGCCGCCTCAACGATCATCGGCAAATAAATGGTTACTCGATCGCCGCGTTTGACCCCCAGCGCCTTGAGTGCGTTGGCGCACTGGCAGACCTTTTCGTAAAGCTCGCGATAACTCACCCGCTTCGAATCATTCGGGCTATCGCCCTCGAAGATGATCGCGGTTTTGTCACCACGCGTGTGCAAATGCCGATCCAGGCAATTGGCTGCCACGTTCAGCTGACCGTCCTCGTACCAGCGGATCCGGAAGTCATCGAGCGCAAAGCTGGTGTTCTTAACCTTGGTGTAGGCAGCGATCCAGTCCAGGCGCTTGCCGACTTCGCCCCAAAACTCTTCGGGATCGTCGACCGACTGCTGATAGAGCCGGTCGTAGCTTGCGGCGTTGACGCGAGCGCGGGCAGCAAAGTCTTCGCTAACGGGGTATCGCTTGGCCATATGAATCCTCCCTTGCAGTGCCGTATGTATTGGCAGCTAGCTTAGCGGCAGCGACGCCGCAGTGCGTTTGCTAGCCCGGAGTTTCATGAATCTTCTACTTGGGCCTTTTTCTTTGCCCAACAAGGATCGATCTACGTCAGCTATGCCACGGTATTCGATATCGCTTTTCTGAGCCGCGCCGCGCGAAGAATGGGCCTCGAAGCGCTAGGCCGATTCGCCGACGTGCGCGAACACGTTCGCCGCCGCTCGCTGCGCCAGGACCCAAACCGGCCGCCGCGCCTGCGTTTCGAACAAATCGCCGAAGATCTGAAACAGCCAGTGGTTGGTCGACACGATGCCCTCGGCAATGCGATTGGGCTTGGCAATACTGCTGTTCGCAGTGCTGGCACCGCCCTCGGCAACGGCGGATGCAGCCACGAAGCCCGGCTACGAGTTGGAGGATTTGGACGACCTATTCTTGCCCAACAGTCAAGGCGCCCCGTTGGCTGAAGTGTGGGAAGTAATTCCCGATCCGAAAGGCGTCTACTTCGGTACTAGCCCGAACGTTTCATAAACTTCACGCGCCCTCGCTAGGCCCTTGATCGCCCAGCGATTTTTCCTCAGTCGGGTGTATGAACCATCATACACCCGACTGAGGAAAAATCGCTGGGCGATCAATGTCCTGCGCAATCATCGCGCGAGTTCATGAAACATCCGGGCTAGCAGCGAATTGTTCTGGGTAGCCAATGACGGACAGCATCGGAGTTGGAAGATAGGTGGCAACGGCACCGCAGCCAGCTTTCGCGTGGGCGAAGAAATATGGGTGCGACGCGAGGATGGCGTCCTGCTGGGGCTTTGCGACGGCGAACTCAAAACCCTGCTTAACGACGTCCCGAGAATGATCTGGATCGGCACTCGACACCAAGATGGTCATGGCCTCGAAAAAACACCCGAACGTGACCTTAGTCATTGAAGATTCAGGGCTGTTGATACTTGCCAACGAAGCCGGCAAATGGACGGGCAGGCTCAAGGAGTTGTTAGCTTCGATTGCGGCGCCAATGGTGAACGATTCATAGCCACATGGTCAGCCCTCGCACGATTTCGACCCGGTGCCCACACGCCACTCAAAACAGAGGTGGGTCCGGTGATGGAATCGGTACAAGTCAGTGCTGGCGAAGTCAGTTCGCGCCTGCATCTGGCGCCCAGTTCGCCACCGAGAATTTCAGCCGGTAGCACTCTGCGCTTTAGCTACGCTTTGCCCAGCCTCGCCCGGGGCTGGCGCATGCAGACACGATTCATCCCGCAAGAGAGCTCTTGGAGTGACGATCCAGGCCTAGGACTGCGCGAACTAACCGCGCAGAGTTCGGGTGACTATGAGCTACAGGTGCGGGCGATTCGCGGATTGGACCCAGCGCCACAAATTCTCAGCTATCGATTCCTGGTCATTCCACATTGGTATCAAAGCGGTTGCGCGCAGTTGCTGGGTCTGCTCGCGTTGCTCGCCGTCATTGCGCTAATCGTGCGTTGGCGATTGGCCCAGATTACTGCCCAAAACGTCACACTGGAGCAAACTGTCGGCGAACGTACAGCGGCGCTGGAGACGCGTACTCGCGAGCTTGAGTGGCCGGGCG
>QIMA01000142.1 GCA_003233535.1 Rhodanobacteraceae bacterium | reverse complement strand
TTTTTCAAGAAAGGGAGCGGTGTAGTGGTTCATACACCCGACTGAGAATTGTCGCTGGGCGATCAAGGGCCTAGCGAGGGCGCGTGAAGTTCATGAAACATCCGGGTTATGTCCCCTCAAGCGCGAAACACTCCACTAGTTGGAACGCTTAAACAGCAGGCAACCGTTGGTACCGCCAAATCCAAACGAGTTGGACATGACCACATCCAGTGCCGTCTCGCGCGCCGTGTTGGGAACGAAGTCCAAGTCGCACGCGGGATCGGGCGTATCCAAATTCATGGTCGGCGGGACCACCTGATCACGCAGCGCCAGCACGCTAAACAGTGCTTCAATGCCGCCCGCGGCACCAAGCAGATGACCAGTCACTGACTTGGTCGAACTGACCATCAGTTTATCGGCGTGCTCGCCGAAGCACGTGCGAATGGCTGCTACTTCAGCACGATCACCGAGCGGCGTGGACGTTGCGTGAGCGTTGACGTACTGAACCTGCTCAGGCGCCATGCCGGCATCGCGCAGGCAGTGAGTCATGCACTGGGCCGCGCCCGAGCCATCTTCCGGTGGCGCAGTCATGTGATGCGCATCAGCGCTCAAGCCAAATCCAACCAGCTCAGCGTAGATACGCGCGCCGCGGGCTTTGGCATGCTCGTACTCTTCCAAGACCATGACGCCAGCGCCGTCCGAAAGCACGAACCCATCTCGGTCTAGATCCCACGGCCGGCTCGCGCCAGTCGGGTTGTCGTTGTTCGCCGACAGCGCCCTGGAGGAAATGAATCCGCCTACAGCCAGTGGTGTCGTCGCGTGTTCAGCACCGCCAGCGATCATCACGTCGCAGTCGCCGTGAGCGATCAAGCGCGCTGCCAGACCGATGTTGTGGGTCGCGGTCGTGCACGCGGTGACGGTAGCGATATTGGGACCCTTCAATCCAAGCAAGATCGAAAGATGCCCGGAAATCATGTTGATAATCGTGCTGGGAACGAAAAACGGCGAAATACGCCGCGGTCCCGACTTGGCATAGGCCGCGTAGGTCTTTTCTATCGTGCCGATACCGCCGATGCCGGCGCCAACTGCTACACCGACTTGCGTGGGATCGATCTGCTCAATGTACAGACCGCTGTCATCCCAGGCCTGGCGACCGGCAGCGATGCCGTAGAGGATGAACGGATCCATCTTCTTCACGTCTTTAGCAGGCACGTACAGGGTTGGATCCAAATCGCGCACTTCGCCGCCAAACCTAGTAGCAAAAGCGCTAGCGTCGAAGTTGGTAAGCGGTCCTATGCCGCTCTTACCCGCAGTGACATTAGTCCATGCCGTGGCCAGATCGTTGCCCACAGGCGACACGATCCCCATGCCGGTAACGACGATGCGACGTTTTCCGCTCATGCAAGTCTGATCCATTGGCGCGACCCGCTACAGGCGAGTCAAAAAAAGAAATCGGCCAGCCCGCGGCGCCAATGCCGGGGCTGCCCGCGACGGCAGGCCGAAAAACCCGCCGTTAGCTGGTGCCTAGATCAAGACGCGTGCGCCTTGACGTAATCAACAGCCTGCTGAACCGTGGTGATCTTCTCGGCTTCTTCGTCCGGAATCTCGCACTCGAACTCTTCTTCCAGAGCCATAACCAATTCCACTGTATCCAGGGAATCGGCGCCCAGGTCGTCAACGAAAGAAGCCGGCAAGGTGACCTGCTCTTCCTTGACGCTTAAACGTTCGATCACGATCTTCTTGACGCGTTCTTCGATGCTGCTCATGTCTTTGGGTTTCCTCCCAGGGATACTAAAGTAGACGCGCCTAGAGCGCGTGATGGGTGCGCGATTGTAGTGGAAGCGTGATGGCCGGGCTACGTCAAAACTGAACGCCAGCACATCTAGCGTGCCTTTAAGACCATTCAATTTTCGTTCTGATCGATCTGACGTCGCTGAAACGGCCGTCTACGCCATGTACATACCGCCGTTGACGTGCAGGGTCTCGCCGGTAATGTAAGACGCCGCTGGCGAGACTAGAAAGCCTACAGCCTTGGCGATATCAGCCGCCGCACCCATCCGGCCCAGCGCAATTCGCGACAGCATCGCGGTGCGGCTGGCCTCGGGCAAATCACGGGTCATATCGGTTTCGATCAGCCCGGGTGCGACCACATTAACCGTGATACTGCGGCTACCAACCTCTAGCGCCAGCGATTTAGAAAACCCGATCATCCCAGCCTTCGCAGCCGCATAGTTTGATTGCCCAGCATTGCCAGTAAGGCCAATCACCGAAGCGATATTGACGATCCTTCCGCTGCGCGCCTTAAGCATCGAGCGCATGACCGCGCGACAAGTTCTATAGACACCGCCGAGGTTGGTATCAACCACGGCCTGCCAATCTTTCTCATGCATTCGCATGAGCAGCTGATCACGGGTAATACCGGCGTTGTTGATCAGCGCATCAATCTTGCCGTGGCGGCCCAATACATCGGCAATTAGCGCGCTCACCTGCTCAGAATCAGCGATATCCAAGGCCAAGCCTTCGCCGCCATCACCACAGCGCTCGCCGATAGCCGTAGCGCCAACATCGCTGGTTGCGGTACCAACCACATACCAGCCCTGCGCAATCAACTCGGCGGCAATCGCCGCACCGATGCCGCGGCTGGCACCGGTTACTAAGGCAATCGACCGCGGTTGTTGTTGCTCACTCATGACCATGCCTCCAGCGCTGTAGCCAAATTTTCAGGCGCGCTCAGAGTCATCGACTCGGCCTCGCTCATTCCGCGCTTGGTTAAACCCACAAGCACCTTGCCTGGGCCACATTCGGCCACTCGGCGAACGTTCTGAGCCTGCATGGCGAGCATACAATCTAGCCAACGCACTGGCTTGCAGAGTTGCTCAACCAAAGCTTGCTTGATCTGCGCACTATCTGAGTAAGTAAGCGCGTCGACGTTGTGCAGCACAGGAATCTGCGGCTCGGCCAAATCAATCCCGGATAGCGCCTGCGCCAGCTTTTCAGCGGCAGGCTTCATCAGCGCGCAGTGCGAAGGAACACTCACTGGCAGCGGCATGACACGCTTAATCCCGCGTGCGACGAGTGCTTCTCGAGCCCGCTCGACGGCACCGACATGGCCAGCAATGACAGTCTGCGCGGCGCTATTGAGATTGGCCGCTGAAACAACTTCGTCGCCCGCCACCGATTCGCAGACCTCGTCAATCAGCGCCAACTCGGCGTTGAGAACCACGGCCATAGCACCGGTGCCGACGGGAACGGCTTCTTGCATTGCCGCGCCGCGCAGTTGAACTAAACGGGTCGCGTCGGCAAGACTCAAAACGCCAGCGGCAACCAGTGCGCTGTACTCGCCCAGTGAATGTCCGGCAAGCACGCCAGGCAGCGCGCCGCCGCGCTGCTGCCACAACCGCCACAGCGCTACGCTTGCAGCCAACAAAGCGGGCTGAGTGTTGGTTGTTGCATTGAGATCGACCTCTGGACCCTGCTGTGACAGCTGCCACAGATCCAGATCTATCGCCGCGCTTGCTTCGGCAAAACTGTCGCGTACGACTGCTTCGTCGGCATAGCCCGACAACATGCCCAAGGACTGCGATCCTTGGCCAGGAAATACGAATGCCAGCATGGTTCCTCCCACTAGGTCGCCAAGAGCGACCACTGAGTTCGTCTGAGTGTAGGCGCTAGAGGCGGACTAGAGCCGAGCCCCAGGTAAAGCCGCCGCCGAAGGCCTCCAGTAACAGCAATTGGCCCTCTTTAACGTCGCCGTTGCGGACACCATGGTGCAGTGCCAGCGGCACCGAGCCCGAAGAGGTGTTGCCGTGCTTATTGACGGTCACGATAACGCGTTCCATCGGCATCTTCAGATGCTTTGCGGTCGCTTTAATGATGCGCAAATTGGCTTGATGCGGGATCAGCCAGTCGATCGCCGACTGCTCCAGCTTCGCCGCTGCCAGAGTCTCGTCAACGATTCTGGCCAGGGTCCGAACGGCGACGCGAAACACTTCGTTGCCGGACATCAGCACCTTTACGCCGTGATTCGGTTCGTCTTTGAAACCCACGGACACGCCGACCGGATTGTGCAGCAGATGCCCGTAAGCGCCGTTAGCGTGGATGTGCGTAGAAATAATGCCTACGCGCTGATCTGCACGCAGCACCACCGCACCGGCACCATCGCCGAACAGCACGCAGGTGCCGCGGTCGTTCCAATCGAGCATCCGCGACAGCGTTTCTGCGCCGACCACCAGAGCGGTCTTGGCAGCGCCAGACTTGATGAACTTTTCGGCCACGCTCAGCGCGTAGACGAATCCCGTGCAGGCCGCGTTAATGTCGAACGCAGGGCAGCCTTCCGCTCCCAGACGATGCTGCAACAAGCAAGCCGTACTTGGGAATATAACGTCCGGAGTGGTCGTGCCGACGATGATCAGATCGATTTCGCTGGCATCTACGCCAGCGGCAGCGAGCGCTTCGCGGGCCGCGCCCTCAGCCAGATCACAGGTGGTTTCACCATCCCTAGCGATATGCCGCTGTTCGATCCCGGTACGCTCGCGTATCCACTCATCCGACGTATCGATGCGCTTTGCTAGATCAGCGTTGGTGACCACCTGGTCGGGCAAGCAAGCACCCAGGCCGATTATTCTGGCTTCAGCCACGCTGCCTCCTGTCGGTGATCAGACCCATTACACGAGTGCACTAAAATCGCCAGTGCACGCGCAGCTACGCTTCGTCAGTGTCGACCTCTGGCACCGAGCGATCGATCACTTTGCGGCCACGGTAGTAGCCGTCGGCAGTGATGTGGTGGCGCAGGTGGGTCTCGCCGCTGGTTGGATCGACCGACAGGGTCGGCGCCTTCAGCGCATCGTGCGAACGGCGCATGCCGCGCTTGGAAGGGGACTTGCGGCTTTTTTGCACAGCCATGATGTTATCTCCAAAAAAAACTAAAAATTCAGCACACCAACTGCTCTAGCAGTTAGCTACGCAGACCTTTGAGTGCGGCGAAAGGCCCTAGATCGGCCGGATCACGCGATTCAAAAAGCAAGGGTTCGTCATCAACCCCCGGTTTTCTGGGCACTGCCGGCAACGCCAGCAGCAATTCGTCTTCGATCAAGTCGCTCGGGCGAACCCGCCCTTCGGCATCCAACTCAATGGGCTCCCAGCCTTCGGGAAGCGCGGCCGCGTCGTTCTCGTTGCGTATCGGACTAAGCGTGGTCTCCACACTCACCGGCATCACAAACGCTTCCAAACTACGCTGACACTGTAACGAAAGCTCGGCGTGCAGCTCGACCCGGATGCTTACCAAGTCGAGCATTCCGCGTTCGAATGCCATCCGATAGGCGATTTTTCCGTCCGGGTTGTGCAGCGCCGCAGCCAGCCTTGGCAGTTTCACTTGCTCGATCTCGCCCTCAAGCACCCGTCCAACCTGGACGGCTCTTGCAAAGTCCAGCAGGTCGGTGACTGAGGCGAACATAAGCCGCCGATTGTCCTTCGCATTACGAACCGCTGTCAATAACTTTGCGTTCATCGGTTCAGCTCCGATTGGAACAGTTTCGCCCTACCCCCTGTGCCCAGACCGCCGAAAACCTTATCCTTGGTCACTTCCCCCGACGAAACACCAATGCCATGGGCTGTGCGACCTTCGACTCTTCTCACCCGCTGATCAAAGCTATCGACGGCTGTATAGACGACGCTTCTGACGAATTATGTACCGCAGCGCTGCGCAAGACGCTGTGCCAGTTAATTCGGGACGATGCGCTGGACTTGCCACCTGAGGTTTACCAGCCGGTCAGCGGACACTATGCGCGGCGCGAGTTGTTCAACAGCCACAAACTCGGCTATTCGATGATCGCCATGACCTGGGGGCCGAGTCAAGGAACGCCCATTCACGATCATTGCGGCATGTGGTGCGTAGAAGGCGTGATCGCAGGAAACATCGAAGTAACACAGTATGAGATGACCGGCTGCAGCGGCGAACGATTCCGCTTTGAGGAGCGCGGTTGCATTCAGGCTGGACAGGGCTCGGCTGGGAGCCTGATCCCACCGCACGAGTACCACACCATCGCCAACCCGTCTGATAGTGAAATTGCCGTTTCGTTGCACATTTACAAAGGCGAAATGACCCGCTGCGCGGTGTTTCATCCAGAGGCAGACGGGTGGTTTCTGCGCGAGTGGTGCGACCTCGGACTGGACTAGTCACGACGCCACAGAACGCTGGTACCGACGATTTACGACCCCCGACTAGCCTTTAAGGGCTGCTTTTACGCGGCCAAGGCTGAACGTTAACGGAGTGTGATGACGCATTGCGTCTCGGCAACGCGCGCTCGGCGCGGTATCTTCTGTGCTCCTGAAACAACGAGCGGTCACGACCATGGCGCAGGTGCGCGAGCCAGCGGCTAATATCGATCTTGAATCCATCCACGAGCAGCTCAAGCAAGGCCTCTCCGGCCCTAAGTTGCGCGAGGCCAAAGTCTTCTCAGAGATTGTGCTCAGCCGCTTGCCGGAAGACGAATTAGAGGCACTCAGTGCGCAAACGTGGGCTGCGCTGTGCAACAACCTACTGCGTTTTTTCCGTGATCGCCCGCGCGGCCAACCGCAGGTACGGGTTTACAACCCGACGGCCGATGAAAACGGCTACGACTGCCCGTACACGGTCCTTGAGATCATCAACGACGATATGCCGTTCCTGGTCGATACCGTGAGCATGGCTGTGGCGCAGCACGGCGGCTTGGTTTTCTTGACTTTGCATCCGGTCGTGCCGGTTGCCCGTGACCCGGGCGGCCATGTGCTCAGCTTCGGCGGCGCTGAGAAGGGGCGCGAATCGGTCATTCATTTCCAAATCGAGCGCCAGGCCGAGCCGGAGGTTTTGCAGGAACTGCAAACCAACATTCTCAAGGCGCTAACCGACGTCAAGAGTTGCGTGAGTGATTTTCTGCCGATGCGCGACCGCTTGGCGCGGATCGCAGACGAACTGAAGACTCGCGATTTACCGCACAGCCGCGCCTACGTCGATGAATGCGTGGCTTATCTGCACTGGCTCGCCGATGATCATTTCACCTTTCTCGGCGCGCGCGAGTACGTCACGGATGAAACCGCGAGGGTGCCCTTACTGCGCGCCATTCAGGGCAGCGGCATAGGCATCTTGCGCACCGATGAGTCGCGGCTGCCACCGCGCCCATTGTCCACACTGGCCGCACGCGAACTGAAAGAAGGTGAGCTACCGGACTTAGTGATCCTGAGCCGCACCAACGCCCGCAGCACGATCCACCGCCCGGGCTACATGGACTACGTGGGCGTGCTCAGCTTCGACGAGCAGGGTCGGCCCAACGGCGAACAGCGTTTCCTCGGCCTGTACACCTCCAACGCCTACACCAATCACATTCAGGACATTCCTCTAGTCCGTTCCAAGACTGAGCAAGTCCTCGGTCGCAGCGGGCTGTCGCGCAGCGGTCACGGCGGCAAGGCCCTGCTGCACGTGCTCGAGACGCTACCCAGAGACGAGCTATTCCAAGCAACCGCAGCCGAGCTACACGACACCGCGATGGGTATTTTCCATTTGCAGGAACGGCAGCGCACACGACTGTTCATCCGCCGCGATCGCTACGGGCGCTTCCTCTCGTGCCTGGTATTCGTGCCCAGAGACCGTATGAGTTCGGGAACCCGGCAGCGCATTGAAGCCATGCTCAAGCGCGCTTTCGGCGGCGAACATATCGATTCGCAGATTCAAGTCGGCGAATCGATGTTGGCCCGGCTGCATTTGGTGATTCGTCCAAAGACCGCCGAAAAACCCGAATACGACGTGCGCGAACTGGAGATCAAGATCGCGCAAATCGTGCGCAACTGGCAGGACGAACTGCGCGACATTTTGATTCAGCGGCACGGCGATGCGCTCGGGCTAAAGTTAGCCAACCGCTTTGGCCGCGCCCTGCCCGGCGGCTACATTGAGGAAGTCACGCCACAAATCGCAGCGCAGGATGTGGAATTCGCCGCAGCGCTCAAAGATCAGAACGACATCAAGCTCACGTTGTACCGCCCGCGCCGCCGCGCCAACGCCGGGCTGCGCTTCAAGCTGTTTAAATTCGGCGGCACGATCGCGCTGTCCGATGCACTACCGATACTCGAGAACATGGGCTTCCGGGCGATTTCCGAGCATCCCTACGCGATGCAGCTCAACAGCCTGACGATCTGGATCCAGGACTTCGACATCGAGCCGTTGGAAGGTCTAGAGGTGAATCTAGACAGCGTCCGCGAGCCCATCCAGCACGCCTTCGAGCAGGTCTGGCGCGGTCGCGCGGAGAGCGACCCGCTTAACCGATTGATCCTCGCGGCACGACTGGACTGGCGCCAAGTCACCGTGCTGCGCGGTTACTTGCGCTACCTGCTGCAAACCGACTTCACATTCTCGCAGGCCTACATGGAGCGCACGCTATGCGCTCATCCGCTAATTTCCAGACTCTTGGTTGAGCTGTTTGAGGCACGCTTCGACCCCAGTCGCGAAAGTGAGAGCAAGCCCGCGATAGATAGCGCGCGCAAGCGTCTGCAAAAAGACTTGGTCGCGCTGATCGATGCAGCACAGCGCCAGCTGTTGCCAGATTTACCCAGCGAAATCGCAGCCCTGCGCCTGCAGCCCCGTGAAGAGCAAATCCAAGGCATCAACGGCGTGTTGCGCGCCCTGCTGGACCAAGTTACCAGCCTCGACGAAGACCGCATTCTGCGTGCGTTCCGGCAGATCTGCATGGCGACACTGCGCACCAACTACTACCAGAGTGAAGACGGTCGCGCGAAGGACTACGTGGCCTACAAGCTCGACAGCAAGCTGATTCCGAACTTGCCAAAGCCTTTGCCGTACCGGGAGATATTCGTTTACTCGCCGCGGGTAGAAGGTGTCCATCTGCGCGGCGGTCCCGTTGCACGCGGCGGCCTGCGTTGGTCGGACCGTCTCGAGGATTTCCGCACCGAAGTGCTGGGTCTGATGAAGGCGCAGATCGTCAAGAACACGGTCATCGTTCCGGTTGGCGCCAAGGGTGGCTTCGTCGTCAAACGGCCGCCTCCGAGCGGTGATCGCGAAGCGATGATGGCCGAAGGCGTAGCCTGCTATCGCAAATTTATCAATGGCTTGTTGGATGTTACTGACAATTTGGTTGATGGTCAGATCGTACCGCCAGCCCGGGTAGTTAGGCACGATCAGGATGACAACTATCTGGTCGTTGCGGCAGACAAAGGCACCGCGACTTTCTCTGACATCGCCAACGCGATTTCCGCCGAGCACGGCTTCTGGATGGGCGACGGGTTCGCTTCGGGCGGCAGTAAGGGCTACGACCACAAGAAGATGGGCATTACCGCCCGCGGCGCCTGGGAGAGCGTTAAGCGCCACTTCCGTGCCAACGGCAAGGATTCCCAAACCGAACAATTCACCTGCGTCGGCGTCGGCGACATGTCCGGAGACGTATTCGGCAATGGCATGCTGCTATCGCGCAAGATTCAGCTGATTGCAGCGTTTGATCACCGCCACATCTTCCTCGACCCGGACCCCGACACCGAAGTCAGCTTTGTCGAGCGCGAGCGCATGTTCGTACTGCCGCGTTCAAGCTGGGCCGATTACGATGAGAGCAAGATTTCTGCTGGCGGCGGTATCTTTCCACGCGGCGCCAAAATCATTCCGATCAGCGAGCAAATGCGCGCACGCCTCGACATCAACGATGAACAACTTTCG
>QIMA01000578.1 GCA_003233535.1 Rhodanobacteraceae bacterium | reverse complement strand
ATTTCATGAACTCGCGCGATGATCGCGCAGGACATTGATTGCCCAGTGGTTTTTCCGAAGGAGCGGTGTAGTGGTTCATACACCCGACTGAACAAAAATCGCTGGGCAATCAAGGGCCTAGCGAGGGCGCGTGAAGTTTATGAAATATCCGGGCTAGAGCCCTTCCACCTGCGCACTATCGCGGATAGTGAGCGCGAACTCCGCGGTCTGCTTGCGCTGCAGCGACTGACGGATGCCGTCTTTGAGCTGGGCGAAAGTCGGTCCGGCAAACGCCTTGGTTTCATACAGCTTCAGCAAGTGCCAGCCGAATTCGCTCTGATACACCTGTGGGGCCACATCGCCAACGCTGAGTGCCTGCAACGGATCGCGCAGCACCTCGGGCAACTGGTTGCGTTTAACCCAGCCCAATTCACGCGCGTCGCGGACGCCTTCTAGCTCCTGATAACGCGCCATCATTGCATCGAAGTCCTGCGTAGCCGCCTCTGCAAGCGCACTGTCGGCCATCGCCTTTTGATCAAACAGGATGTGCGCAACACGGTACTCAGAATCCCCAACCAGCGCTGATTCGCGATCGTACTCAGCTTGCAAGTCGGCCTCAGCTGGCAGGCTGGCCTGCTGTTGTCGCTCAAGCAGCTTGCCAGCAACGAGATTGAGCCGCTCCAGCGCAAGGTCGGCCTCGATCAGAGGGTCGTCAAAAAGGCCCTCTGCGCGCGCCTGATGCGCCATCGCCAGCAGTTCGGCAATCTTTTCCTTAACCTGAGCCAGTTGCCCCGGGTCGGTTAGATTCCAGCCGCGCTTGCGCGCATAGGCATCCAGTAGCGGCTGCGGCACTGATTCGCCGTTGACTACCAAACCGCTGGAACGACCGGCTAGGACAATCAGCGACGTCTGCTCAGCGCCCTGCTGGTCCGCACCGCCGCAGCCAGTCAATGCCAGCGACAAAACCAGCGCTGCTGTGATGGATCTGATCATTACAATTCCCTCTTTCAATCGGCCCACTCACGAAGCGGAGCGGATGGCTAGGGACACACTGAACAACTCATGTGGCCGCGACGGAGTCTGAAAAGGTCGCCAATAAGGAAGGCACCGAAGTTCATAGTCTACGCTGAAGGGCGAGGGGTCTGACGCCGCTGGCGGCCTTTTCAGGCCCGTCCCGAAGGGTTGCTGCCCATACAGCCGGGCTAAACATTCAAGCCCACGCCGTTAAGCGGCGGGCGCGTCCAGCTTCAGCGACAGGGCGTGGATATCAGTCTCCATCATTTCCCCGAGCGCTGCATAAACCGCACGATGGCGAGCCAGCGGCGGCATTCCGGTGAAGCGCGCGCTGACCATGCGCACGATGAAGTGACCGCGACCATCGCGCGCACCGGCGTGACCGACGTGACGATGACCGTCATCGACCACCTCAAATTCAATCGGTTGGAAAGCTGCCTTTAGGGCAGTTTCCATCTGCGCCATGCGCTGCTCAGCAAGCTCGCTCATGGCAGCACCTTTTTGAATGCGTGAATGGTCACCGATTGGTAAACGCCGGCGGCGCAATAGGGGTCGGCATCCGCCCAGCTTTGGGCATCGGCGCGGCTAGTAAATTCAGCGACAATCAAACTGCCATGCATGCCGGTCGTCGCGTCCTCCGTATCGTTCGGGAGCGGTCCGGCTAGAACCAATCGCCCCTCAGCATGGAGCTTATGCAAGCGCTCTAAATGCGCCGGCCGGGCTGCCGCTCGCGCAGCAGTACTGTCGGGCACATCGCGTCCCATGATCATCCAAAGCATGCTTTGTCCTTAGCTAAGTGTCGCGCAGCTGTCGCGCGGCGAGCAAAATCGGCGCCGATTCTACACGGCCGCAACCGCGAACCCGCATCGGCTGCATAGACCCTGGCGGCAATACTGCCTATACTGTAGCCCTCCCCGTCGTATTTGCCTGCTCCTGAGCAGCGTGCTGCCGGTCCGATCGAAGCACTAACAGACGCTTCAACGACGCGCAGTGAGCCGCCCTCAGACCAGCAGTTGGACGGGATCCATACACGTGACGCTTTCGGGCGCACTCTACGCCCCAGCGAGGATGACACTAGCGCGACGCGAAAGCGGCTGAGCGCAGTGCGTGCTCAAAGCTCGCCAGCCCGTTTCAGTGGCCAACGCATTCGCAGCCAGACTTACAGCAATTGCGATTACCGGACCAGACGTCAATGCGCGTCCTCAACACACATCCTAAGAATCCGCAGGCGCGGCTGATCGATCAGGCCGTTAGTGCAATCAGGTCGGGTCAGCTCATCGCTTACCCAACCGATTCCGGCTATGCGCTAGGCTGGTCGCTGAGCAGCACAGCGAATGCCGATCGCGTTCGCCGCATGCGTCGGCTAGACGCACGCCATCCGTTTACCTTGAGCTGTGCCGAGCTGCGCGATATCGGGCTGTTCACCAAGATGTCTGACAGCGCGTTTCGCTTAATCAAGCGATTGACGCCTGGGCCGTACACCTTTTTGTTGCCGGCCGCCCCCGCAGTACCGAAGCGATTGCTTGGTGAGAAGCGACGAACGATCGGTGTGCGAATACCTGATCACCCGATTGCGCTGGCGCTGGTCGAGGCCCTGGGTGAACCGCTGTCGACCTCCACCCTGCTGCTTCCGGATGAAGATCTGATTGGTTTGGAAAGTGATGAACTCGCCGAACAGTTGGAGCAGCGGGTCGATTTGTTCCTTGATGGCGGCGCCTGCGGCAGCGAACCCACCACGGTGGTCGATCTGTGCAATGACGCGCCGGTGGTCATCCGTCGAGGCAAGGGCGAGGTAGATTGGGAATGAGCGCGTCGCAAACACGGAGTCAGGGTGCATAACGACGAGCCAACTGCGGTAGCGACCGATGTGGCGCCACAGGCGGAGCAGCTGGCATTAGCGCTGGTTCATGGGCAGCCGTTCTTCGATCTGCCGCAAGATTTGTATATACCGCCGGACGCGCTGGAGGTCATCCTCGAGAGTTTTGAAGGACCTTTGGACCTGCTGCTATATCTCATCCGCAAGCAAAATCTGGACATCCTCGATATACCGGTTGCCCGAGTTGCCGAGCAGTACGTCGGTTACGTGGAGTTGATGCAGAACCTGCGCCTAGATCTGGCCGCTGATTATCTGGTGATGGCGGCTATATTGGCGGAGATTAAGTCTCGGCTGTTGCTGCCTCGACCGGAAGCTGACCCGGACTCAGAAGAAGACCCGCGCGCTGAATTGGTGCGCCGGCTGCAAGAGTACGAACGATTTAAGAAAGCAGCTGAAAATATCGATGAGCTGCCGCGAATGGAGCGCGACCTGGTCCAGGCGCAGGCTCACTTCCCTGATCGCAAGCGCGTGCTCATACCGCCGGAAGTAGAGCTACGCGAGTTGCTGCTGGCGTTCAGCCAAGTGCTGCACCGCACTGACCTGAGTGCACAGCATCAGATTTCGCGAGAACCGCTGTCGATTAGACAGCGGATGAGCGAGATGTTGGCGCGACTGAGCGACGGTGCCTTCCACCGCTTCGACTATGTGCTGGAAATGGCGCAAGGGCGGCGCGGCGTCGTGGTCAGCTTCATGGCGCTACTGGAACTGTCAAAAGTGGTTTATTGGAAGTAGTGCAGGAACAGCCGTTAGCGTCGATCTATCTGAAGTCGCTAGTCACGGAGAACTGAAGCGTTGGAGAAAACACGAATCAAAGCGACCGTTGAAGCTGCCCTGTTGGCGGCAGCACAGCCCTTGAGCGTGGCGCAACTCTCGCAGCTGTTCGACGAGCAAGACGGTATCAGTCAGTCACGGCTCGGCTCGGCAATAGCGCAATTGGCCGAAGACTGCGCCGATCGCGGTGTTGAGGTGAAAGAGGTAGCCAGCGGATTTCGGATGCAAATCCGTGCTGAGTACGCCACGCAGATTTCCCTACTGTGGACCGAAAGGCAGAGTCGGTATTCCCGCGCGCTGCTGGAAACCCTGGCGCTGATCGCCTATCGGCAGCCAATCACCCGCGGCGAAATTGAGGCTGTACGCGGCGTCAGCGTTGCGCAAAGCATCATCAAAACACTGGAAGAACGCGAGTGGATTCGAGTCCTGGGCCAGCGTGATGTTCCGGGCCGACCCTCACTGTACGGCACCACCAAAGCGTTCCTCGATTACTTCAACTTAAAATCTTTGGACGAACTACCGACTCTTGCTGAGATCCGCGATCTGGATCAGCTAGAGCCGGAATTCGTCTTTCCGGGCGGGCCCGACTCCGTGTCCGGCTCTAGCGCTGCGCCCGCAGCGCCCTCCCATCCCGACCCAGATGCCGCAACAGCGGATACCGAAGGGTCCGATCCGTCACCCACGAGTGCGGAATCATCGCAGGAAGATTCATGTCAGACCAAGAAGTAAGCACGCTCAAATTGCGTTCCGACGGCAACACCGAACGCCTTCACAAAGTCCTGGCCACATCGGGCTTTGGATCGCGCCGCAAGCTGGAAGAACGCATCCTTCAGGGTGAAGTTCAGCTCAACGGTGCCGCCGCCGAGCTTGGTTCGGTTGTCAAACCCGGCGACCGGGTCGAAATCGACGGCAAGAAGCTGATCATTCGAGCAGCGCCTGGTCGACTTGGGCAGGTACTGATGTACCACAAGCCCGAAGGCGAACTGTGCGCTCGTACCGACCCCGAAGGACGCCCAACGGTGTTTGAGCGGCTGCCTTTTCTCAAAGGTGCGCGCTGGATTGCGGTAGGTCGCTTGGACTTCAACACCACCGGTCTGCTGCTGTTCACCACCGACGGTGACTTGGCCAATCTGCTAATGCACCCGTCCAGCGAGATGGAACGTGAGTACGTTGCTCGCGCCTATGTCGACGATCCTGACGAGTTGCCGGCTATCGTCGAGCGCATGCGCGAGCCGATCGAGCTGGAGGATGGGCCGGCCCAGTTTGATCAGGTTGAATTGATCGGTGCAAGCGCTCACAACGCGCTGTTTAAAATCAGCCTGAGCGAAGGTCGAAACCGCGAGGTTAGACGCATGTTCGCGGCGCTGGGAATGGAAGTTGGGCGACTCAAGCGAACCCGCTATGGGCCAATTGAGCTGCCCAAGACCCTGCTGCGCACGAACTACGAGACGATGAGTCCTGAGCAAGCGACCGAGCTCGCTGAAGCTGCTGGCATGGAAACCAAGGGCGCACAGCTGATAGCAGAGGCCGAAGCGACCATGCGCCGCCGCGAGCGCCTGGCGATCGAACGCGAGAAAGAGCAGGGAGGACGGCGGCACGGCCCGCTGCGCCCGCCGCAGCCGCAAGCAGTGGTCGATGCCGACGAGTTCTCGCTGGGTCAAGGTCGGCCGTCGGATTCAGATAGTCCGCGCGGTCGCCGGCGTCCCGAAAGCCGCCGCCACCGTCCCGGATCGCGCGGGCCGCGACCGGCAACGCCCGGGCAGCGCGAGCGCGCACCCTCAGCGCGCAAAGGCGCTGGCCGCACAGCCGCGGGGCAACGCGGACCAGGCCGTGGCGACGCTCAGCCAGGGCAGCGACGTGGCCGTGGTGACGCTCAGCCGCGCGGCCCGAGTCAGGGTCAACGCGCTCCTGGCAAGGGACCACGCGGGCGCAAGCCGGCCGAATTTCACGGGCCGATGGATTACGCGAACGGGGTGAGCTCGATCGACGACAAACCGATTAGCGAGGCCGACGATAACCGTGGTAACAGCATTGCTGCCGGCGAAACACATTTAGGCAATCAAAACTTCCAGTCAGACGCCTGGAGGCCGGTGTGGCCACCGGCAGGCGATGACCAGCCGCGGCCGGCACATGGTCGACCTCGCAGTAAGAAACGCACAGCCGGCAAGCCTCGCGCTGGGCGTCCTGGCGATCAGGCCAACGCTAATCCCGGAAACGACAATGTCGGCAACAACGCCGATGGCAACAGCGCGGGCAACGCCAACGAGGGTCGCTCCGAGCGTAGTGGTCGCGGCCGACGCCGTCGAGGTCGACCCGGCGGTCCGCAGAGCAACCGCGGCCCCGCTGACAACAGCAACCGCGACGAGTCCAGGCTAGCGACTCCAGGCAATAGCCCGCCTGCCGACAAGTCTTCGTCCAAGCCTAGGCAATCGGCCTCTGGCGATGGCGAGCAAGCCAAGAAGCCAGCACGCCGACGAACTCGTAAGCCCAAGGCGGCCAACGATGGCGGCGGCGGTGAGGAAAGCTAGCGCCCACAAAAAAGGCCGGCGCGGACAGTCCGCACCGGCCTTTTGCTATTGCCTACACTTAGTCTAGGTCGATCGCCTCGCGAGTCCGATCCCGACGCCGATCGTCGCGCGCGTCATATTTATTCATGCAGCGGCGCGACTGCGTCACCATCACGCACTCGAGATAGTCGGTCGCCTCAATCAGCGTTGCTCGAATCGCCTTGCCTGCTGGCGTGTTTTTCTCGCTGGCCAAACTGCCGCCGAAACCGCCACGGCGGACACCGAGGCTCATGCCGCCACTCTTGCTGGTGCCTTCCACCGTGCGGGTGAAGGCCACTTCGCCAGTCGTCGTGTCGATCACGCGCAGGTCGATTGCCAAGTAAGCCTTGGAGCTCTTGCCGCCAACCGATACGCCGCCGAAACTGATCCCGCCGCCGGTGCTGGAGGTTTGCTCCTCATACGAACTGACGATGCCGGTGACGAGATATTGGGCGCCGGTTAGCTGTCCAATTTGTGCGCCATCACCGGGAGCGATGCGACCGGAAGCAGCCAAGTTCTGCTCGTCCAAAACGGCGCGCAACTGATCGCGCTCCACGACTCTGAAGGCGCGCGTCGCAGCGAGCTCATTGGTGAGCATGTCGGCCAATTCATAGCCTACTCCGCCGCGCCACCAGCCCGCGCCGGATTGATTGCTAAACTCAGTAACCGCGACCACCGGCTTGTCATCGGCAACTGCCGCCATCGAGGTCGCGACCATCGCCGCGGCAACCAATCCCTTAACCAGCTTGCTCATTAACTCTCTCCTGCTTACATGACATTGAGGGCACTAAATCTCAGATCGACCCGATATACAAGTGTAAATACGAAATTGTTGCGCCGTTAGGGACAGCGCAGGCGCTGATCAACGCTGCGTTTTAGACGGCTGAGTGGCCGTCTTCACCGCGCTTGTAGTACGGTGACGCGCCGCTTTCGTGATCGGTCACGTCAACCACCGCGGTCACCTCCGGCACCCGTTCAAGCATGGTTTTTTCCACGCCTTCCTTGAGCGTGACGCTGACCATGCCGCAACCCTGGCAGCCGCCGCCGAAACGCAGTACTACGACACCCTCGGCGTCCACTTCGACCAGACTGACGTTGCCGCCGTGACTGGCGACCTGCGGATTAACTTCGGTATCGATCACGTACTGGACGCGCTCGACCAAACTGGCCTCGGTTCCCGGCGGCACGCCTTTGAGCTTCGGCGCCTTGATCACCATCCGCCCCTGCACGCCGTCGTCTTCAAAGCTCACTTCGGCTCCGTCCAAGAACGGGGCGCTGGTCTGATCAACGAAAACGCTGAAACCCTCGCACTGAATCTCCCAGTCCTGATCGCTGACGTCATCGGGTTCGCAGAACTCTAGCCGACAGTCAGCCTTGGGCGTTCCCGGCGCCGTAGCGCGCATGCGCACACCGGTTCCCGCAATGTCGTGCTCGGCAAGCAGCTTGAGAAAGTAGTCGCGGGCGGTAGGTTGGAGTCGAATCATCGAGTTGTGAACGCTTTGCTTAATAATGCCGTAGAGGATACCAAACCTGAGGTAGACCCCGGATGACTAGTGCCACATCAGTTTGACTCGCACCCGCCACAACTTTGATCAGCCGTTGCGACCGTTTGCGGTAATCTTGCGGCCCGATATCAACGCTGGATAGCTCTCATGACTCACCTTGCTGATGAAAACTGCGCCGCACTTTCCGGACCCGAACACAAGCTGACCGAAGCGGCGATTAACGTGCTGCGCGTGCAGGTGCCTGAGTGGTCGCAGGATGCACAGGGGCGCTTGCATCGCCGCTACGGCTTTGACAACTTCGTCGATGCGCTCGCTTTCACCAACACACTGGGCGAAATTGCTGAAGCGCAGGGCCATCACCCAGATCTCGAACTGGGTTGGGGCTATGTGGTTGTGAACCTGAGCACGCACGACGTCGGCGGCTTATCGCGCAACGACTTCATCGTTGCCGCACGGATAGATCATCTGGCAGCCTAATCACCTCCCCAGCCCCTCCGCCGAGCAGCGCATGATGAGTCGCAGCCGCATTCGCGCAGTCGCCGCGATTGCCGCCGTCTGTGCGCTTTGTAGTCTGCTGGCGCAACTGGCGCTTTGGCTGCACTTGAACGATCAGGCGCGCGCCGATCGGCAACATCATCTAGCCCGCAATAGCCAACTCTATTTCAAATTGGATCGACCGGTAGATCTGATCGGCGGCCGTGCGCTCGACGTACAGGGGCAGTCGTTCGCAGCGGACGGACTGCGACTGGATTTGGCTGCGGGAGCTAGCAACATTCCCATCGGATTTGACGGGCGTTGTCTACAAAGCCACCGATTCCCGCTGTTTACACTCGACATCAATAGCTCCCGTCCATTCGTTCTTGTACTGGCACATTCACCTAAGGCGGGCGGCGAACAGCGCGTTACTGAAATCCCGCTGCGAGCAGGTGCTTTGACACTGCGGGTGGATATGCGTGAACTGCAGTGGCAGACGAATCAGCAGCCGCGCAGCCTGGGCGACAGTAACGGCCGGATCTGCGAGTTTAGGCTGGTGCCGGTGGTTACCGAGCCGACCCAACTGCAGCTCAGTCGGCTGCGATTCTCGCTTGCCGCTGACGCGAATACGGAGAGCGCATGGTCAGATGCCATCGCGCTACCGACTCGCTGGCAGCGTCCCGAACGCGTACTACAGCACCGCGATTCATTGCGAACGCACGCAGATCAGGAGATTTGGCCTGATTCGACCCCCAAGAGCACGCTACGCTCAGCGCCCTCGGCACTACGATTATTCGGCGGATTCGCCCCCGTACTAGCGTTCACTGCCCTGGCGATGATCGCACTGCGAACTAGGCGTCGAATGATCGTGGTGATGGCCTTGGCGGGGCCGGTACTGCTGTTGGCCAGCAATCAACTGGGCGAAGCGAGCGATGTGCTCGCCTGGACGACAATCGGTGTCAGTTCCCTGGCATTGATCATATTAGGGATGGTGCCCGGTCGGCCACGGATTCACTTCCTGGGTACGTCGAGCGCGTGGCGCGAGGCCATGTACGTCACCGGCATCGTGCTGTTGCTTGCCCTGCTCGTCCATCTACTGGTCGAGCCAACCGCTAGCAGCTGGCCGCACCACACCGACGTTTTTCGCTATGTCGTTTGGGCGGCAATCCAGCAAACGCTGCTGCAGCGGGTGCTGATACCGGAGCTCAACCGACCGGCCGCGACCCTGCTCAGCGGTCTGCCCGCCGCAACTGCCTTCGCCCTGCTGCACACACCCAATTTCAGCCTGATGCTGCTGTGCCTGCTGGCCGGCCTGTGGTGGTCCAAGCACTTCGCTAGGCAGCGCAGTTGGCTGCCGCTGGTGACGGCACACGTCGTGCTGGGCACGGCGCTGCCTTTGCTGCTACCCACCGACTGGCTGTACTCGGCGGAGGTCGGTGCGCGTTTCTTCACCTCGGCTACAAACTAAACCGGATGTTTCATAAACTTCACGCGCCCTCGCTAGGCCCTTGATCGCCCAGCGATTTTTCCTCCGTCGGGTGTATGAACCACTACACCGCT
>QIMA01000226.1 GCA_003233535.1 Rhodanobacteraceae bacterium | reverse complement strand
CTCGATCTGAACGGGTTTGCCAGGGCGCTGGGTGACGTTTGCTCTCAAGCTGCCGGCCAAGGTCGTGGGTGTCCAACCGAGTTGCTCTCCGAGCAGTTCTCGCCACGGCGCTAGCGGCAGCGACTTGAGCCTCAACGACCACCGTTGTGCATCGTCGAACTGCATCGTCAGCGCGCCCTTTAGCAGGTCGACGCGAACCTGGCCGGCACTGCTGCGGCTCCAGCTGCCGCGCATTCGCGGTCCTCCGGTTAGACGCAGTGCCAAGTGACCGCCCTGCCCGCCCGCAGACTGCTCAGTGAGGCCAAGCTGCCAGTTTTGCGCCGGCAGCTCTCGATCACCGACCCAGAATCTGGAGCGGCCGTGATCAAGCTGCACGCTGCCATCGTCAGCCAGCGTCAACTGCGCCTGCACTCGCTCCACCCGGACCTCGCCGACGCTGCCCGAGCGCAGTTTTAACTGCCATTCGGAAGCCAGTACTGAGGTCGAGAGCAGCAACAGCAAGCTACTCAAGCACGCATAGTGTTTGGCCATTTCTCGCCGAGCGTTGGAATATCCGATCATCAGTCTCCAGATTGACACTGTCCCGAGGGTTGCGGGTCAGCGCCTGATTGCCCGACTTAGCCGCATACTTCATGAGATTCGTCGCGAGGTGACGAAATCGGCGACCGCAGCAGAGGCTTCATGAAACAGCCGGGCTAGCCCGGCTGTTTCATAAACTTCACGCGCCCTCGCTAGGCCCTTGATCGCCCAGCGATTTTCCCTCAGTCGGGTGTATGAACCACTACACCGCTCCTGCAGCAAAACCACTGGCCTACCAATGTCCTGCGCGAGCATCGCGCGAGTTTACGAAACATCCGGGCTAGTATCATCCCCCACTGCCGTACGCACAGTGAATTGGTATGAGTCTGAAAGTTCTAGTAGCCGAAGATGATGTGGTCAATCGCCGCTACATCAGCGAGTGGTTGCTCAGCGAAGGTCACGAATGCGTCACTACCGGCAACATGACCGATGCGCTTAAGGCGCTGAACAAGCAGCATTTTGACGCGGTCATCGCCGATGTACGCCTTCCTGATGGTGATGGCCGCGACTTGCAGCAGCACCTGGCAGTGCGCAGCAAACTGTTGCTGATGAGCGGCGATGCGCCAGGAACGGGCAACGACTGGATGCACAAACCGCTGTCAACGACTGATCTGAGCAGAGCGCTGCGCGGGCTAGCACCCAGCCCTGCCCTGGCAGACCCGACGCCGGCAGAGGATCTTCCGGATATCGACGATGATGCGGCAGGCACTGCATTGGGCGCGGGCCTGAGCGTACTCGGCGGACTGCGCACGCTGCTGCGCAGAGAGCTGCTCCGTGATCAACAGCAACTACCCCAGCTGATCGACAAAAATCACCCGCCTGAAGCGCTCGAACTCCTGCATAAACTGAAGGCCTCTTCGGCGCTGTGCGGCTTACCGCGCCTGCGCAATGCAAGTCAGCATTTGCATGAACAAATCAGGTCCGAGAGCCTGTCAGCCCACGCCTTGAGGCAATGGGAGGAGGCCGTGGCTCGAGCGCTAGGGCGAATCAAACCGGGATGAGCGTTCTGGGCGGCGTTACCCAACCTGCGCGTCAGCGTACTGTACTCGCTTGGTTGAGCGCCTGAGACCACTGCCAAGTGCTTAGCGGTCGCCCGGCTAACAACTCTAGAAACATCGCGCGCATCATTTTTCGCTGCTCGTTGCAGATCGCACTGCTGGGCGGATCGGTGGCAATGCAGGCCAAGGCAATCAACGCGCCGCCCGAGCACCCCTGATCACCCACCATCTCGCGCACACCACGGTCCAAATCCACGCGATAGCGGGCGTCAGCGACGATCATTTCACCATCGGCGGTTGCGCTCAGGTCCAGGCCATACCCCAACTGCTCCAACAGCTGTTTTTCAAACCGGCGCAACAGCCAATCTGTTCGGCTCTCGTTCGGCAAACGCTCAATCAGCTCGCGATAGTGATCAAACAGCTCGGCGTTGGCGTCACCACGGGCGAGCAAACGCGCTAACAGCTCGTTAACGTACATGCCCGCCAACGAGACTGCGCCACGCAGCAAACTGGGAGCGCCCTCGACCTCCCAACGCACCAGCGTGAGTACGTCCCCACGACCGCTTAAGTCCACGCTCAGTCGATTGAATGGAGACAGCGCGGCCGAGCGCTCACCGCTACCGCCGCGGACTTGGCGGGCGATCGCCGGCAAGCGACCATGCTCCCTGGTCCACAGCTCAACCAGCATACTGCGCTCGCCGTGGGCCCGGCGATGTAGCAGGTACGCACTTTGCTGGTTCAGACGCACGCTCTGCTCGCCGCCACTAGCCCGGGTATTTCGTGAACTCGCGCGATGATCGCACAGGACATAGCTAGGCCAGTGGTCTTTCTAAAAAGAGCAGTGTAGTGGTTCATACACCCGACTGAGGAAAAGGCACTGGGCGATCAAGGGCGCGTGAAGTTTATGAAATATCCGGGCTAAGTATTGAGACCAAGTTCGCGCAGGGCAGACTCATCTTCGACCCAATCGGGGCGCACCTTGACCCACAACTCCAGGTTCACGGGGCCATTAAATAGCGATTCCATCGCCAATCGCGCCGAGGTACCGACGCTCTTTAGACGTTCTCCGCCCCGGCCAATGACAATGCCCTTGTGGCCGTCGCGACCTACCCAAATGGTGGCTGCGATGTGCCGCATTTTTCCGTCCACCTCGAATTTCTCGACAATCACCGCCGTCGCGTAGGGAATCTCTTCGCGCAACTGTCGCATCAGCTGCTCGCGAACGAACTCACCGGCTAGAAATCGCTCCGAGCGATCAGTAAGCGTATCAGCATCGTAAAGCGGCGCGCACTCAGGCAACTGCTTGGACAACCCGTTCAGCCAGCTCTGGATACCATCGGAGCGCTGCGCAGATACTAGGTGAACCTGTTCAAAATCAGCTAGTTCAGAAATTCTCTGAAGAAACGGCAACAACCTTTCACGCTGCCTGTGAAGATCGATTTTGTTAACCACCAAGCTAACTGGGCGGCCACTAGCCTGCACTTGCTTGAGGACGAAGCGATCATCGTCGTTTAGGCGCAGAGCTTCAATCACCAGACAAACCGAATCAACTTCATCCAGAGTCGATTGCACACCGCGATGCATGTGCCTATCCATTGCATGACTGGGCCTGGAGAGCAGCCCGGGCGTGTCGACAAAGGCAATCTGCCAGTTCTCTTCGGTCACCACGCCAAGCACACGCTGCCGTGTGGTTTGCGGGCGCGGCGACACTACCGCAATGTGGGCGCCGACCGCAGCATTGAGCAGCGTCGACTTACCAACGTTCGGCCGGCCTACTAATGCCACATGCCCAGCTCGAAAGGGCGTTTTGGAATCGCTCATTGGCGCAATGCCTTCAATAATGTTGCTGCGGCAGATTGTTCCGCAGCGCGACGACTGCTGCCCTTGCCTTCGCCGGTCATCACCGGTTCGGCGATCGTGCACGAGGCAACGAACGTCTTTTGATGATCCTGTCCAATCGTATCGACAAGCGCGTACTGGGGCAGATCTGCGCCCTTGCCCTGAAGCCATTCCTGCAGCTGAGTCTTGGCGTCCTTAGCGGGTATCTGCGGACTCTTGCTCAGCCGGTCACCCATCAGGCGCACCACCAGTGCGTAGGCAACCTCCCAGCCGTGGTCGAGGTGGACGGAGGCGATGACCGCCTCAAGCGCATCTGCGAGGATCGAATCTCGTCGGTGCCCGCCGGTCTTTAGCTCGCCTGGCCCCAGGCAGAGCGCATCGCCTAGATCAATCTCGCGGGCAATCTCGGCCAGCGTCAGCTCTTGAATGAGCTGCGCGCGGCGCCGAGTAAGCTCGCCTTCTCGCGATCTCGGGAAACGCGCATACAGCTCGATAGTTACGACACAGTTGAGCACCGAATCACCGAGAAACTCGAGGCGCTCGTTATGCTGCTTCGCGGCGCTGCGATGAGTCAGCGATTGGCGAAAATGTTCGCCATCTACCGCCACGCCAAGGCGTGCTGCGAACTTGATCAAAGAGTTTTCTGCCAACTCCAATGAGATTGCAGTCACCGAGCGGTTTTCCAGAGCGACCCTGAGATTCGTCGAGCTATGCCAGTCATAACAGCTGTCGTTCCAGTCGTAGCCTAGCCGCCGCTGCGCAGGTCAACGGTGCGATCAAATTTCGCAACCACATCCAGATTGAAGATCAGCGGTTTACGCACCTCGTAGGAAACGCGCATCTTGTAACCGTCCTTGCGCGTGAGCGAAAAATGCTGACGTTTCACGTTCTCGCTGTAGTTGATGTAAAGGCTGCGCGAGAACAGATCCCAAATGCGATCTGGGGTCATCTTCTGCACGCCCGGCGTTCCCTGAACGGTCTTCATCGAGCGCACAACGCCGTAGTATTCGCTGTAGATCGGAAACAGCTTCATGCCGATGAGAGCGAAGAACCCAAGCACCACCAAGACGATAAAGAAGCTAATTAGAGTAAGTCCGGACTGCCGATCTTTGCGCATTGCTCTACCCCACTTTGGTGCCGATTCGATTCCACGACACGAACCCAGAAAGTTTCCAGTCCCAGTGCATCCAAACGAAGAATGCTTTGCCGACCAGATTGCCTTCTGGAACCATACCCCAGACGCGGCTATCCTGGGAATTGTCGCGATTGTCGCCCATCACGAAAAACTGCCCTTCAGGAACCACCCAAGTGCCTTCGGGGCTAAGCCGCGAACCCATCTTAAGCAGCTGATGCTCAATCCCATCGAGGTTCTCTGAGAGCAGTTCGGCGCCAGTAGACTCAGCGTTGCTGCCTTGGCCCACGTAGCGACCAATTGGCCGCTGAGTCATGGGTTGACCATTGATGTAGATCATCTTGCCTTGGTAGGTCACGCTGTCGCCGGGCAGCCCGATCAGGCGCTTGACGTAGTTGACGCCCTCTTCGCCTGGTTTGCGGAACACGACCACGTCGCCGCGCTCAGGGCTACCGATTTCCAGCACTTTCACGTTAGCCACCGGCAGGCGCAAGCCGTAGGTGAATTTGTTGACCAAGATGAAATCGCCGATCAACAGGCTAGGCACCATGGAACTAGACGGGATGGTGAACGGCTCAACCAGAAAAGAGCGAATCATCAGAATGATAAACAGCACCGGGAAAAACGACTTGGAATACTCCACTACCGCAGGCTCGCGGTATTCCTCGGCACCGTCCATCTGCGCTGCGCGTTGGCGTTTGGCAGCAAACAACAGATGGTCGAGTAGCCATACCGTACCCGATACCGCCGAAAGCACCACCAAAATCAGCGCAAAATCAATGTTCATTGTGTCCCTTCGTTCAAGTACTACTCACCGCGCCGGGCGTTAGCGCCCAAGGCGTCGGTCCGCGAGCTTAACCGCAGTCGCTCGCAGAATCAGCCGTCGCTATTTGTTATCCATTTGCAGCACCGCCAAAAAGGCCTCCTGCGGTATCTCCACGCTGCCGATCTGCTTCATTCGCTTCTTGCCAGCCTTCTGTTTTTCCAAAAGTTTACGCTTACGCGAAACATCGCCGCCGTAGCATTTGGCCAATACGTTCTTGCGCATCGCCTTAACCGTCGATCTGGCGACAACCTGAGAGCCAATGGCGGCCTGAATGGCGACATCAAACATCTGTCGCGGGATTAACTCGCGCATTCTTTCAACTAAGTCGCGCCCGCGGCGCTCTGCGTACTGCCGATGCACAATGAGCGAAAGTGCATCCACTGCCTCGCCGTTGATGAGCACATCCAAACGTACAAATGGACCTGCATCGAAGCGCACCAGATGGTACTCAAAGGATGCATACCCGCGGCTGGCAGACTTTAGTCGATCGAAAAAATCGAGTACCACTTCGCTCATCGGCAGTTCGTAATGAATCTGCACCTGCGAACCGAGGTACTGCATGGATTTTTGGTTGCCGCGCTTTTCTTGGCACAGCTTGAGCACCGAGCCGATGTAGTCAGGTGGCACCAAAATGTGCGCCTCAATAATCGGCTCGCGAATCTCCTGAATTAGATTGCTCACCGGCAGCTTGGCTGGATTATCCAGCTCCAAGATGCTGCCGTCGGTCTTGAGCACCTCATAGATAACGGTAGGCGCTGTAGTGACCAGATCCAAGTCGTACTCGCGCTCCAGCCGCTCTTGCACGATCTCCATATGCAGCATGCCGAGAAAGCCACAGCGAAAGCCGAAGCCCATGGCTTCTGAGCTCTCCGGCTCAAAGTAGAGCGAGGCATCGTTGAGCTTGAGCCTGTCGAGCGCTTCGCGTAGATCAACAAAGTTTTCCGCCGCGATCGGGAACAGGCCGGCAAAAACGCGCGGCTTAATCTGCTGAAAACCCGGCAGTTCTTCGGTTGCAGGCTTCTGCGCAAAGGTCAGCGTGTCACCTACCGGAGCGCCATGAACTTCTTTGATCGCCGCGCATAAAAAGCCGACTTGGCCTTCAGCCAGTGATTGCCGAACTTCGCGTTTGGGCGAAAAGACACCAACTTGCTCGACTTGCCAGGCGCGCCCGGTGGACATCACCAAAATCTTGTCGCCCTTGCGAACTTCGCCTTCCATCACCCTGATCAAGGACACGACGCCAAGATAGTTGTCGAACCACGAATCGATGATCAGCGCCCGCAGCGTTTTCGATTCTGGCTGCTTGGGACTGGGAATACGGGTCACGATCGCTTCGAGCACTTCCTCAACACCGAGCCCGGTCTTGGCGCTAATCTCCAGCGCGTCGTCGGCGGCGATGCCGATAATTTCCTCAATCTCGATGCGTACCTTGTCCGGGTCAGCCTGCGGCAGATCGATCTTGTTCAGGATCGGCACCACTTCCAGGCCTTGCTCCACCGCGGTGTAGCAGTTCGCTACGCTCTGCGCTTCCACACCTTGGGCAGCGTCCACAACCAGCAACGCGCCCTCGCAGGCAGCGAGTGAGCGAGACACCTCGTAGGAGAAATCCACGTGCCCTGGGGTGTCAATGAAATTGAGCTCGTAGACTTCCCCATCCTTGGCCTTATAGTCCAAAGAGACACTTTGCGCCTTGATCGTGATGCCGCGCTCGCGCTCGATCGGGTTGGAATCGAGCACCTGTGCTTCCATCTCGCGTTCACTCAGGCCGCCGCAGAGCTGGATCAAACGATCAGCCAGGGTCGACTTGCCGTGATCAACGTGGGCAATGATCGAAAAGTTGCGAATACGCTTCATGCGTTAATACTGTCTACGCAAACCGTCAATTGAAGCACGGAAATGCCGCAACATCCAGCTATGAGTTGAAGTTCAGGACGTTCGAAGCGGTCCAGCGTGTGTCCCACAAGCAAGTAAACTCGGAGTTTCATGAGATTCGTCGCGAGGCCATCGCGCGAGTTCATGAAACTCCGGGCTAAGGAACTGGCGCTGCGTTTGGCAAGAAAGCTTCTAGCGCAGCGACTGGGGCATCGCCTAAGACGGTCCAGCGCATGCCACCGTAGCTGCGTGAAATGCCTCTGGTCGCGCCTCGCTGCCATTGCTCGGCCGCGAGATTCTCCGTATCGGTCTCGGCAAATACGGAAATGGCTGCTAAACCGTCGCTAAAAACCCAGTGTCGATGGGCAGAACCGCCCACCATTGCCTTCAGCACATAGCCAGGCGCCGTAGTTCCGGGCCAACTGCCAGAGTCGGGTTTACTAGGCGCTTCGGGCGCAGCCGAATTGGCTATGCCGGACAGCTGCAGATCGGCAAACACCATTTGCTCTAAGACTTCGCCTTTGGCCGCTACGGAGCTGCGCAGAGCCAGCCCGGTTTCGTTGTCGATCCAGGCATGTCGAACGTAGCGATAGCCATCGGCTGGCTCAAACCGCACTTGCCGGACCGGCCGCCCAGCCACCCGATCACTGCTGCCCAGAACAATCTCATAGCTACCGCGAATCGCTTCCAGATCCAGTTGCTGCAGGCTACCCAACGCCAGCGGACTCTCCAGATACTCTGGGGGTCCCGCACCACGCTCACGCTGAACACCGCCCCGAGCAGTGATCAGCGTCTGTGGTTTTCCAGTTAGCGTTACGAACGTCTGCTGCAGCCGTCCATCTTGCAACGATTGACTGACCCGAATGACCGCCAACTCCGGACCCGATGTAAACACCACGGTACCGTTGTAAACGAATCCGGCAGAATGGTTGGTAACCCGTCCCAGCCATTGATCAGCAGCTTCGTTCACCTGTGCGCCGGCGGCGAACGAAACCAGCCCCAGAGTCAGGATCGCGATGCGCCACATCGGCTTAACGAGCACCGGTTGTCGCAGCCTCAGGTTCAACCACTACTGGCACGACTTCCGTAGGCTCGATTAGGAACACCGCCGTACTGGAAACGCCCAGTGGTGCCAACTGCGCACCCAAACTGTGCCGAACCATGTATGCATCCCGGCCTCTAAACGGCACATAGGACACCGGCGTTGCACCTGACTGGATGGATACCGGCTGTACCGGCGACAGACCTACCGAGGGGCCAGAGGCCACCGGGGTCATCGCCGGTGGTGCCTGCAGCGTCGCATTCTGCACCAGCGGGCTATCCACTCGGTCAGTTTGCGGAGCCACAAAAAGCGTCAGCGCCGCCCAAGCCACCGAGGCCGCAATGGCCAAGCCCAGCGCACCGCCCAACCACCGGCGACCGCCGCTAGCGGCTAGTTGTGCTGCGGCGACTGGAGCAGGCTCGGCAGCGATCATTTCCGCTACTCGATCGGCAAAGCCGGGCGGCACCGGCGCCACCGGTCGATGGGCCAACAAATCACCGGCCAAAGACCAGCGCGACCAGCGCTCAGCTAATTCCGGGTCGCTCTGTGCCCGTTTCAGCACAAACCGCAAAGCCTGTGGATCTTCTTCTCCATCCAAGGCCGCAGACCAGCCCTGATCGGGATGATCGTCCTTCACGTTCATGGCATTAACTCCTTCAAATTTCGATCGACCGCATCCCGCCCGCGAAATATCCGAGATCGAACTGTGCCTATCGGACATTCCATGACCTGTGCGATCTCCTCGTAGCTCAGCCCATCCACTTCTCGCAACGTGAGCGCCAAGCGAATTTCTTCGGGTAGTTCTTCGACCGTAGAAATGACCGATCGTTCCATCTCTTGTCGCATCAATTCGTGTTCCGGCGTAGCGTGCTCTTGCATGCGCTCGGCGCCACTCCAGTGCTCGTTCTCGACGGTATCCACGTCCGTTGTAGACGGCCTTCTGCCGTTCGAGACTAGGTGGTTCTTGGAGGTATTCACCGCGATGCGATAGATCCAGGTGTAGAAGCTGCTATCGCCGCGAAATGCACCGATTGAGCGATAGGCCCGCAGGAAAACTTCCTGCGCCACATCTTGCGCCTCTGCCCAGTCATTGATCATCCGTCCAATCAAGCCAAGGATTCGATGTTGGTACTTGCGTACGAGCAGGTCGAAAGCCTTGCTATCACCTTTTTTCACACGCTCAACGAGCGCTTTGTCGGCGTCCAAATCAGCCATCCTGGCTTCTACCTGCCCCGTCCATATCCCCGCCCCCTGTCCATCTGGTTCGCGCCTTCCTTGGTGGGCGCGTTGTGAAAGACACCTGAACTTGAGAAAAGTTCAACCGGAATGAAGACAGCGCAGGTAGAAACACCGACGGCGCCCCCGACAATTGACTAACCTGAACCATTCACCGCTGCAAAGATCAATCGTTATTCACCGCTAAGCAGTCGCGCTCGTTCGGCCA
>QIMA01000277.1 GCA_003233535.1 Rhodanobacteraceae bacterium | reverse complement strand
GCATGCATTTTTCGGCAGGCCGGAGTTCTTGGCCAAGCTGATCGAAGAAGGTTCGCTCGGCCAAAAGACCGGCAAGGGCGTTTATCACAAGCGCGGTAAGCAGATCTTCGTGCTCGACCTGGAAAGCGGCGACTATCGCCCGTCCGGTCAAGAACCGAGTCCGGCGGTTGAAGGTGCGCTGAGGCAAAAGACCTGGGGCGAGCGACTCGCCAAGCTGCGTGCCAGCGACGATCAGCAGGCGCAGTTCATGTGGGCCTGTTTCCGTGATTTGTTCCATTACGCCGCCTACCATTTGGAAGATATCGCCGATTCGGCGCGCGATGTAGATTTGGCCACGCGATGGGGCTTCGGTTGGAAACAAGGCCCGTTCGAAGTTTGGCAGCAGGCGGGTTGGCAGCAGGTTGCCGCCTGGATCGAGGAAGACATCGCCGCTGGCAAGACCATGGTCGACGCGCCTCTGCCCAGTTGGGTCAAAGCCGAGGGGCGCCAAGCAGTGCACTTCCCGGGCGGCTCCTATGCCCCGTGCAGCGACAGTGTCCAGCCGCGATCGGTACTGCCGGTATACAAACGCCAGGCTTTTCCGGATCCAATTCTGACCGAGAGTTTCGATCAGGGCACCACCATCATGGAGACCGACGCGGTGCGTTTGTGGACGCACGACGACGGCGTCGCGGTGCTCAGCTTCAAAACCAAGATGAACACTATCGGACCGGGCGTCATCGACGGCATTCACGATGCCATTGACATCGCCGAGCGCGATTTCGCTGCGATGGTGATCTGGCAGACGCGCGAGCCGTTCTCTGCGGGCGCTGATCTGTCTGCGGCTATTCCCATCGTGGCTGCCGGCAAGATCGACGAATTCGATGCATTCATCGCCCGTTTCCAGAACACGTCGATGCGCATCAAGCGCTCGGCGGTGCCGGTGGTCGCGGCTGTTCGCGGCATGTGTTTTGGCGGCGGCTGCGAGTTCCAGATGCACTCGGCGAAGACGGTGGCAGCGTTAGAAAGCTACATCGGCTTGGTTGAAGCCGGCGTCGGCCTGCTTCCGGGCGGTGGCGGCTGCAAGGAAATCGCCCTGCGCTGCGGTCGTGATGCCGTCGGCGGCGATGTGTTTGGCCAAGTGCAAACCTACTTCCAAACTATCGCCATGGCGAAGGTCTCCACCAGCGCCCTAGAAGCGAAATCGATGAAGTTGCTGCGTCCCACCGACGTGATCGTCTACAACAGCTATGAACTGCTGCACGTGGCGCGCAGTGAGGCGCTAGCGCTGGCCGAGGCCGGCTACCGCCCACCGATGCCGGAGCACAACATTCCGGTCGCCGGCACTATTGGTACGGCCACCGCGCAAGCAATGCTGACCAACATGCTTGAGGGTCATTTCGTTTCGGCGCACGACGTTGAGGTCGCAACCCGCACTGCCAAGGTGCTTTGTGGTGGTGACATCGAACGCGGTAGCCTCGTGGACGAGCAGTGGCTGCTCGATCAGGAGCGCAAGAACTTCGTTGCCTTGGCGATGATGCCGAAGACCCAGGAGCGCATCGCCCACACGCTGCGCACCGGCAAGCCGTTGCGTAACTGATTAAGGAGCACCTTATGAGCCGACAGATTCAAGACGCCTACATCGTCGCCGCCGTGCGCACGCCCGTAGGTAAGGCCCCGAAGGGCATGTTCCGTCATACGCGACCTGACGACTTGCTGGCGCACGCCATCAAGGCGGCGGTCGCCGCTGCGCCGGGTATCGACGTTTCTCAAATCGACGACGCCATCATCGGTTGTGCCATGCCGGAAGCCGAGCAGGGTATGAACTTTGCCCGCATCGCCGTCCTCTTGGCAGGACTACCGAATACGGTTTCGGCAATGACCATCAACCGTTTCTGTTCCTCCGGATCGCAGGCGGTGGCTTTGGCCGCTGACCGAATTCGCCTCGGTGAGGCTGATTTGATGCTTGCTGGCGGTGCCGAGAGCATGTCGATGGTGCCGATGATGGGCAACAAGCCGGCCTTCAATCCGGCCGTTTTCAGCGATGAGAACATTGGCATCGCCTACGGCATGGGCATCACCGCCGAGAAGGTCGCCGAGCAATGGAAGGTTAGTCGCGAAGATCAGGATGCCTTCGCCTATCAATCCCATCAAAAAGCGATGGCCGCCATTGCCGCCGGTCATTTCGCCGCCGAGATCGCGCCGTATCAACTAGACAATCACTTCCCGGATTTAAAGAGCCGCGAGATTGTCACCGACAGCCGTATTCTGGATACCGACGAAGGCCCGCGCGCTGACACTACCGAAGCGGTGCTTAACAAGCTGCGTACGGTGTTCCGCGCAGACGGCAGCGTCACGGCTGGCAACTCCTCGCAGATGAGCGACGGTGCCGGTGCGGTGCTGCTAGCCAGCGAAAAGGCGGTTAAGGAAATGGGGCTTACGCCGCTGGCTCGTTGGGTCGGCGCTGCGGTCGCCGGCGTGCCGCCGGAAATAATGGGTATCGGCCCGAAGGAAGCGATTCCGAAGGTCTGCAAGCAAACCGGCATCAGTCAGTCCGATTTGGATTGGATTGAACTTAACGAGGCCTTTGCTGCGCAGTCTCTGGCAGTGATGCGCGACTGCGAACTGGATCCGGCCAAGGTCAATCCACTGGGTGGCGCCATTGCACTGGGCCATCCGCTGGGAGCCACCGGTGCAATCCGAACCGCCACGATGGTTCACGGTTTGCGACGGACGCAGCAAAAATACGGCATGGTGACCATGTGTATCGGCACGGGCATGGGCTTCGCCGGTATCATTGAGCGCGTGTAGCCTGCTGCTGACTACCCGTCTCCGCTAGTTAAGGGGCGTCCTCGGTGGCGCCCCTTTTGTTTTTCGCGTATTTGGAACTGACCTGAACACCCTCGTGCTAGAACAAATCGCTGGACCTGCGCTAATCGAGGCGCGTGTCCCTCTGCGCGACAACTTGCGCGTTGGTCGCCATCCAGAAAATGAATTGGTGCTTGCCGACCCGGCCGTATCCAGGCACCACTTGCGGATTGAAAGCGAGGGCGGCAAGCTGCAGGTGATCGACCTGGGAAGCCGCGTTGGGACCGCGCTGAATGACCATCCGTTGCCGGCTTTTCGACCGGTGCCGATCCGCGAACACGACCGACTACGCGTAGGGCCGTGGCGATTTCGATTGATCAGCGCCGATAGCCAGCCGCGCGTAGCGTACCCACCGCTGTCCGATGTGAGTTTGTCCAGCGCCACGCAGACGCTCGCCCCGGCCCTGGTCGCCGAACGTCGGTTGGAACTACTGGTTGAGTTCGCCGCTGCGGCTGCGCATGTGACCAGCGCTGCAACGCTCGCTGCCTGCGTTGCGGATTTTGCGGTCCGCGGCTGCAATGCGCGTTACGCGGTTATCTATGTGCGCGAGAGCGGTTTGCAGGAACTGGCTAGACATCCGCAGGTAGATCTACAGTTTGAGCCCGATCTCGCGGTAGCTCAGGCGTCGTTGGCCGGTGGCGTGGTCCAGGTGGAAGGTGCTGGCGCGTTTGCTCTAGCCGTAACGTTACGTTTGGATCAGCTGCCGTGGGGAGTACTTTGGGTCGTTCTCGATGCCACCCAGGAACGCAGCCGCTCGGATGCCTGCGAGTTCGCTCACGCGCTGTCGCGCTTGGCTGGATTGACGCTGGGCAACTTGGATCGGCGCGAAGTTGCGCTGCGCATCGAACGTTTGCACAACGATCTCGATCAGGCGCGCGAGGTACAGCGCCGCATCCTACCGCCGCCACAAGGCCAGTTTGGCGGTCTCAGCTACGCCCTGCACGTGCATCCCGGACGCCACGTCGCCGGTGATCTGGCAGACGTATTGCAGGTGGCCGACGGCAGAGTCGCGGTGGTTTTAGGCGATGTGGCCGGCGCAGGCGTCGGTGCCGGTTTCTTGATGGCCGGCGTGCAGGCCTATTTACATGCCGAACTGATGGAAACCGGTGACCCTGCAGTGGCTGCGCAGCGCTGCAACGCGTATCTGGCGAAAGTTGGAGGGGCGCGGTTCGTTACGGCTTGGATTGGGGTGATTGACCTGCATCACGGCGAATGTCACTACGTTGATGCCGGGCACGGCCATGTACGCCTAGTCGGGAACGACCGTGGTGTCCACGAGTTGAGCAGCCACGGCTGCGTGCCGCTCGGGGTTGCGCCGGACAGTGAGTTTGTCGCCGAGCGCTTGCAGTTGGGTCCCGGTCTGCGTGTCGTACTCTACAGTGATGGTGTCGCTGAGCAGCGCAGCCCCGATGCGCGCGTATTTGCCGATCATGGGTTAGGCTCGGTGTTGGAAAAATCGTGCAGTCCAGCCGAAGACGTGGAGTTGGTGGTGGCTGGACTGAGCCTGTTTGGCGGCGGTCAACTGCCGGCCGATGACGCTACCATCCTATCTATGTGCTGGAGTGGTCCTGTTTGATGTCGGCTCCGCGTGCCGTTTGCAAGGCTTTGCCGCGCCCATGTGCTTGCGATGGAGCATGCGGGCGGGCACAGTTCCGAATCCAATCGTGGCAATTTGCTTCCATCACTCTTTTGCTTATCCGGGCTAGCTATGTCGCCAAATGAATTACGTGTGCTGCTGCTGATCGTTGGTGTCTTCATTTTACTGGGCATCTACTACTTCGGGCGGCCGAACAACGACAGAAAAAGCGATACGCCCGATCGCTCTGCTGATCGTCTGGAGCCCTGGATCTACGAAAGTGATGAGCAGTCTGTGCAGCCAGTTGCCGAGTCTGCTGATGGCGAGGACCCACCGGTTGCGACCGAAGCGGTCGAATATGAGCCCGAACCGGAACCGGAGCCGATAGCTGGCGAACGGCCCAGCAGCGAGTTCGATCTCATCGTTACCCTGTTTTTGGTGGCGCGTGAAGGCGGCACCATTGCGGGGCCGGATCTGATGGTTGCAGCCGAGAAAGCCGGTTTGGTGTTCGGTGATAAGTGCATCTATCACCGGTTGATTGACGGTAAACCCGATGAAGGTCCGGTGTTTAGCATGGCCAATTTGAACGAGCCCGGCAGCTTTCAGCTCTCCGCTATGGATCGGTTAACCACTCCAGGCGTGTGCTTTTTCATGACTCTGCCTGGACCGATGTCGGCGCTGGATTCGCTGGACACGCTCATGCCCGCCGCCGAACGGATGGCTGAGTTGCTCGATGCCCAGTTGCTGGATGAAGAGCGCAATGCGCTCGGCCGGCAGCGGATCTTGAGTCTGCGCGACGAGATGCGTCAGTACGACCGCAAGCAGACCCAGGAAAACGTGTCGATCTATTGATCGAGTGCCGGGTGCCATTAGCCAGTCCCAGTGGCTCAAAAGTCAAATGCACCAAGGTCCTCGCTCTTCCTAGCCACTGGGACTGGCTGCTGGTACAGAGTTCTAAAAGGCCTTACTCATGACGCGAACAGCAACCTCAGCCGCCGCTCGGGCTCGGGCTCAGTCTCTGCGCCTGGAACTCGACGACCACAATCGTCGCTACCATCAGCTCGATGCGCCGATTATCAGCGATGCGCATTACGACCTGCTGATGCGCGAGATCGAAGCGCTTGAACGCGAGCACCCAGAACTGAGCACAGCCGATTCGCCGACTCAGCGTGTCGGTGCAGCGGTTAGCGGTGACTACGCTCAAGTGACTCACGCGATTCCGATGCTGAGCCTGTCTAACGCCTTTGCCGACGAGACAGTCGAAGACTTTGTGCGGCGGATTCAGACCGATCTGGAAGAGGAGCTGCCGGAATTCTCGGTAGAACCGAAGATCGACGGCTTGGCCATTAGCCTGCGCTACGAGGATGGCGAATTGGTTCGTGCAGCGACTCGCGGCGACGGCGCTACCGGTGAAGATGTCACCCATAGCGTGCGCACGATTGGACCCATTCCACTTAAGCTAGCAGGTGCTGGCTATCCGAGCGTTCTGGAGGTGCGCGGCGAGGTTTACATGCCTAGAGCTGGATTCGCTGCCTACAACCGGCGCGCCCGCGAGCGCGGTGAAAAGGAGTTGGTGAACCCGCGCAATGGTGCCGCTGGCAGCGTGCGTCAAAAAGACCCCAAGATTGCCGCCACGCGACCCTTGGCTTTCTTCGCCTACGGCGTGGGCGAGTCCAGCGACGGGCCGATCGCTGATCGACACAGCGGAATGTTGCGCCAACTGGGTGAGTGGGGACTGCCGATTTCGCCCGAGGCTGGAACGGCGCTTGGCGTAGAGGGCTGTTTGACCTATTACAGCAAGCTCGGTGCAGCGCGCACGAGCCTGCCCTATGACATTGATGGCGCTGTCTACAAGCTGGATCGGTACGATCAACAGCAGTCGATGGGTTTCATCTCGCGCGCACCGCGCTGGGCCCTCGCGCATAAGTATCCGGCAGAGGAGGCAACCACGCGCCTACTGGCAATCGACTTGCAGGTAGGGCGCACCGGTGCGATTACGCCGCTGGCTCGGCTGGAGCCGGTGTTTGTCGGTGGCGTGACGGTAAGCAATGCCACGCTGCACAATTTTGATGAAATCGCCCGCAAGGACTTTCGCGTGGGCGATTTGGTGATCGTCAAGCGGGCAGGTGACGTCATTCCCTCGGTGGCCTCGGTGATAGTGGAACAACGCCCCGCGGGCTCACAGCCTCCGCAAATCCCTACCGTGTGCCCGGTCTGCGGCTCGGCGCTGGTCCGAGTGGAGGGCGAGGCAATCATTCGCTGTACGGGCGGATTGATCTGCAGCGCGCAGCGCAAAGAGGCCTTGCGCCACTACGCATCGCGCAAGGCGATGGATATCGAAGGGCTCGGCGACAAGATCGTCGAACAGCTGATCGACCTGGACATGGTTAAGCAGATTGACGACCTCTATCGGCTCACCGACTGCGACTTTGAGTTGATGGAGCGGATGGGCGAGAAGTCGGCGCGCAATTTAGTTGAGCAGATTGAGCGCAGCAAACAAACCACGCTGGAGCGTCTGCTGTTTGCGCTGGGCATTCGCGAAGTCGGTGTATCCACCGCCAAGGCGCTGGCGCGTCACTACGGATCGTTGCCGCCGCTGATGGAGGCCAATGTAGAACAGCTCATCGAGGTGGCCGATGTGGGGCCCATCGTGGCCGCGCATACCCACGCCTTTTTTGCCGATTCACGCAGTCGCCAGATCATTGCCGCGCTGATCGAAGCGGGCCTGAAATGGCCCGAGCATGAGCCGGCTCAATCGGCCGAAGGGCCATTGCTAGCTCAGACCTTCGTACTCACTGGAACCTTGAGCATGCCTCGCGATAAGGCCAAAGCCTTGCTCGAGGGTCTGGGTGCCAAAGTATCCGGCAGCGTGTCGAAAAAGACCTCCACTGTGGTCGCTGGTGCCGAAGCCGGCAGTAAGTTGACCAAGGCTGAGTCCCTGGGTGTCCCGGTACTCGACGACGATGGCTTCTTGGCGCTGCTGGCCGAGCACGGTATCAATCCGTGAACGCCCATCAGGTGGCGCAGCGCGGTGTGGTCAGCCTGCAGGCACGCGCCAAGCTGTATGCACAGATTCGCGCTTTTTTCGCCGAACGTGGCGTACTCGAAGTAGAAACGCCAATTCTCAGCGTTGCCGGCAACACCGACCCGCAGGTCGACTCGCTACGCTGCCAGTTCAATGGCCCCGCGCATGCCGGAGGACGCACGCGCTACCTGCGCACCTCGCCTGAATACTTTCACAAGCGTTTGTTGGCCGCTGCCAGCGGTCCGATCTATGAGCTCGGGAAGGTCTTTCGCGATGGCGAATTCGGCACACGCCACAATCCGGAATTCAGCATGCTCGAGTGGTACCGGCCCGGCTGGGACCATCATCGGCTGATGGACGAGGTCGGCGATCTGGTTGCCGGCTTACTCGCAGCGGCAGGGCAGGGCGCTTGGCCACAGCAACGTCTAACTTTCGCCGAACTGTTCCAGCGCTATGCCGGAACCGACCCTTTCGCTGCCAGCTTGAGCGAACTGCGCGCGCAGCTCGCGGGCCTCGGCGTTAGCGCCGATGATTTTGACGCCGATCAGTGTCTGGACTATTTGCGCGCCGCCGTCATCGAGCCCGAGCTGCCTGAAAAAACGCTGAGCTTTGTCAGTGATTTTCCTGCATCTCAGGCTGCTTTGGCCAAGATTCGACCCGCTGAGCCGCCAGTCGCCGAACGCTTCGAGCTCTATCTGGGGCGCGTCGAATTGGCCAATGGCTATCATGAGCTGACCGATGCCGCTGAGCAGCGTCAGCGTCTGTTAGCCGATCAGTCGCGGCGTCGCGGCGAACAGCGTCACGTTCCGCCTATGGATGAGGCATTGCTCAGCGCGTTGCGCAGCGGCATCCCCGATTGCGCTGGCGTGGCGCTGGGTGTGGATCGCTTGCTGATGGCTCTGGGTCAACATGGCGACATCGCCAGCGTGGTCAGCTTCCCGTTCGATCAGGCCTAATCCTAGCCCGGGATTTCATAAACTTCACGCGCTAGCGACCGAAAACCTGTCTAAGCAGATCCGACCCTGTACCAATCGGGTCTTTACGAATGCTCTTTTCCTGCTCAGCGACGTACAAGAACAGGCCGTCGATGGCCTTGCCGGTTACGTATTCATCAAGGTCCGGCTGTTCGCCGGCCATGCTCATCAACCCGCCAGCTTTGGATGAGAGGGACTTGTAGTAGCCAGACACGGCGGTTTCGGCGGCGCGGTTCATCGACAGTACGAGGTCGTCGACGATATCGCCGTCGAGGGTGAATCAATGTTCCAGTGACTTTTGCTGCAGCAGTCGCAAACGGTGAGATCGGCGCTGCACAGACTTGGCCGATGACGCCCTTTCGCTGCCCGCGCTGGATCAAGCCGCCCTAACCGTTGCGGCACGGTCTCGTTCGGAAACGTGGGTGGTGGTCGATTATGAACACGTGACTGTCGGCGCTTGCGGCAGTTCGCTCGCTGCCCCAGTGTGACGGGCCTGGTAGATCTCGGAGCAATCATCCTAGAAACCTCAGTTGATCGCTTATCGAGCGCCACAGCACGATAGTTCGTATGGGTTTTCGGCCGCTCGACGCGTTCACCTATTTGGTGAGGACGCTACGGGGCAGATTGCACAGTTGTGGCGGCGCATGGCTGCGTTGCAACTCGTTGCAATGGAACAACCATTCCGCCTCATTGCGCCTTGCCCTGCACCCCCACAACCCCACACTCTATCCCGTCCAACTGAGGTCTCTAGGATCATGCGGCATTCAATCTGTTTAGTTCTGGCGGCGCTGCTGTTGGGCGGCTGCGGTGAAGTTGAGCGGTCACCGGCTCACATGGGGGGCGAGCAGCCGGCGGCGCAAGCAGAGGGCGCACAGGTTGCGGCGATACCGGCCGCACCGGCCGCATCTGCGCACGAGCTTGCGCAAGCCATACGCTCAGGGCAGGTGACTGCCGAGGCAGCCTTGCGCGTCTATTTGGCTCGGATCGAGGCCCTGGATCGCGCCGGTCCTAGGCTGCAAAGCGTTCTCGCGCTCAACCCCAATGCTTTGGCCGATGCGCGTGCACTGGATGCGGAGGCCGCGCAAGGGCACTTTCGCGGTCCGCTGCACGGGGTTCCCGTGCTGGTCAAAGACAACGTCGAAACTGCAGAGCTGCCGACTACAGCCGGTTCACTGGCCTTGATCGACAACCGCACCGGCAGAGACGCGCCGATCATCGCCCGTTTGCGTGAGCAGGGCGCGATCATTCTGGGTAAGACCAACTTGTCTGAATGGGCCAACTTCCGCGCCGAGCGATCCATTGCCGGTTGGAGCGGGGTAGGTGGGCAAACCCGCAATCCGCACAGTTTGGACCGGACGCCCTGCGGATCGTCTGCAGGTTCTGGCGCGGCGATCGCCGCTCAGCTTGCGCC